>CAZRTY010000410.1:0-2005 GCA_964603055.1 uncultured Rhodothermales bacterium
TGCTTATCGCTCTGGATCTGCTTCGTCACGATGCCATAAACCAGCCCGGGGATGAAGAAGAAGAACAGCATCAACGCCACGATGCTCGCATAAAATGGCCCGAGACCCCCGTCTGCCGCACGCAGGGGCGCACCGGATGGAATAACGAGTAGCGACGCCAGCGCCATCGTAAGCAAGAGCGAAAGAAACGCCCAAACCAGCCCCTTCCGCTCGAGCTTGGTCAGCTTGTGCCCGTCACCAGTCTCCAGCTCCAGACCTTCCTCTGGTTCATACGAACCCAGACGTGGCTCGAGAATGCGATCTGTGACGAAGACCCCCACCGCTGTATACACCGGCACCAGCGCGATCATCAGATAATAATTGGCCGTCGCCGGGACCACGTATGTCGGATCGAGAATCTGCGCGGCCGGCTCGGTGAAACTCGCCAGAAGCGGATCGAGCGACGTGAGAAGCAAGTTGGCCGAGAACCCGCCCGATACCCCGGCAAACGCTGCAGCAAGCCCCGCCACCGGGTGGCGCCCCGCACCATGAAACAGCACGGCGCCCAGCGGAATCACTACCACATAGCCTGCATCCACGGCCAGGCTCGACATCAGGCCGGCAAGGACTACGGCAGCCGACAAAAGGGACGGCGGCACATTGCTAACCGACGCACGAAGAGCAGCTGCGATAAATCCCGTCTTGTCCGCCACACCAATGCCCAGCATCACCAGAAGCACCATTCCCAGCGGCGGAAAGTACGCGAACGTCTGCGGCATCTCGACGAACAACCGCTGGATGTTATCGCCCGAGAACAGGCTCACCGCGTCGATCGATTGCCCCGTGCCGGGATGCACAGCCGACACGCCCAGCGTCGATGCCACCAGCGACACGAGCATGACCACGCCGATGAGAATAAGGAAGAGGGTAACAGGGTCAGGAAGCTTGTTTCCTCCTCGTTCAACGACGTCGAGAAACCGATTGAAGAACGAACGGCGGTCAGGAACTTCGGCCATCAGGTCGGGACTTTGAGATGAGTTGAGATGGAGCCGGACATCAGGCTCGCCGGCCGGTAAGATTGTAACTACAGACCGGAGATGCACATCGTAAATGCCCATCCGCAAAAGTCATGATGCTCGCCGTCGTATTTCAACGGCCGGCTGCACACCGGCAAGGGCCGACGACACTTGTAACTTCCACCATGGGCGTCGACCAGCGACGTTACGCGCGGTACACGGCGCCATCTTTGTAAAATCTGCGGCGGTAATTCCCACAGAGGCCATCCGATCATACCTTCGACGGAAACGGGGCCGCCGGGGGATGCCAGGCAGATGACAACAGCATTCGTTCCCCCGTGCCCGACATCAAAAACGGGCCATACCACCCAACGACAATGAAACGTCACACCACACGTAACCTGGCAGCAGTCCTCCTCCTCGTCGGTTCACCCATGTTTCTGACGGCCTGTAGCGACTCTGTCGACGCCGAAGAAGCGACCATTGATCAGGCCGCAAGCATGGAGATTTTCACCGAGCTCAACTCTCAGGTCATGCTCATCGCGTTCTCCTCCATCTATCAGAAGAACGGAGGCGAGGCGATCAGCGAACTCAACGAGGCCACGCTCAACGACACCGTGATCAACGAGACCGCGTCATGCGAAGGCGGAGGCACCATCACGGTCACCGGCACGGTTACGTCGAATGCATTTCAGAACGGCACCGGCACCTTCGGCTACGACCTCCGGCAGATCCCTCAGGACTGCCGCATCTCAACCACCAAGGGCACCTTCAGCGTTGATGGAAATCCCGACCTCCGAATCACGACGAACATCAATTACGAGGAGTGGGAGCCCGTCGGTCTTTTCGAGTTCTCCTACCGCGGCGGCTACACATGGGATGGACCCGGCGGTTCAGGCGGCTGCGACATGAACCTCACCTACGGATTCAATTACTCCACCCAACAGGTATCGATGAAAGGCCACATGTGCGGATTTAGCATGGACATCTAATCCGCTCCGACTCTATCG
>CAZRTY010000411.1:0-1988 GCA_964603055.1 uncultured Rhodothermales bacterium
ATCCGAGCCATGGAAGCCGATGCCGGCATCAAGCTCGCCGAATTACGAGTCGACGGCGGCGCATCCACAAATAATCTGTTGATGCAGATTCAGGCAGACTTGCTCGGCGTGCCGGTCGTCCGGCCTACGGTGACGGAGACGACTGCGCTCGGGGCAGCTTACTTAGCCGGACTCGGCGTTGGAGTCTGGGAAAGTCCCGACGAACTGGCTGGGCATTGGCAGGAAGAGCAGCGGTTCGAGCCGACCGTCTCAGCTGGTGAGGTCGACAGTCGCTACGATGATTGGCGGCGCGCCGTAGAACGTGCGTGCGGTTGGGCCGGCGCGTGAACTCCGTCACCGGTCAAGTGCTACCGGGCGAATCGCAATGCGCGATATCTCCATGATCCCTACGCACTTAGGTGAAATGCGCGGGTTCGATCGCCTGGAAGCCCTTTTTGTTTAAGGCGGGTGTGCCCGTCCATTTCGAAGAATCCGGCAACCTGCGTATTTTGTGAGGCTTTCTTTGGCGCCGCCGCATGAATGCCTCAGTTATTTCGTCTGCATGAACGACCTCTCCCGGCACGTATCCCGCGAGTTCGATCCGCGCATGGGCTATATCGATCGCCCTCCACCTTCCCATATCCGGCCGCCCTCCCGCCCTTAGCTCCTACGCACCGTGCGTCTAGCTCCTCGTCCTTCCTCCTGCACCTCACCTCCCTTGTTTTGATCGTTGAACAGATGATTCCCGACATCGACGAAAGCCTCGAAGCCCTTTATCGGCAGGTCGTTGCTCGCAACCCCGGCGAGGCAGAATTCCATCAGGCCATTTACGAAGTCCTTGGGTCGCTTGGGCCGGTCCTCGCGAAATACCCCGAGCTTCGCGGGCAGAAAGTTATCGAGCGGATCTGCGAGCCCGAGCGGCAAATAATCTTCCGCGTGCCGTGGCAGGACGACAACGGCGAGATCCATATTAATCGCGGGTTTCGGGTCGAGTTCAACAGCGCGATCGGCCCGTATAAAGGCGGCCTTCGATTCCACGACTCGGTCTACCTCGGCATCGTCAAGTTTCTCGGATTCGAGCAGATATTCAAGAACGCCCTCACCGGTATGCCGATTGGCGGCGCGAAAGGCGGCGCCGACTTCGACCCCAAGGGACGGTCCGATGCCGAGATCATGCGCTTCTGTCAGAGCTTTATGACGGAGCTCTACCGGCATCTCGGCGAGTACACCGACGTCCCGGCGGGCGACATCGGCGTGGGGCAGCGTGAGATCGGATATCTATTCGGGCAATACAAGCGGATCACGAACCGGTACGAGTCGGGCGTTTTGACGGGTAAAGGCCTGGACTGGGGAGGCTCGCTGGTTCGTCGGGAAGCGACGGGCTTCGGTCTCGTGTTCTTTGCCGAGGAGATGCTGAAGGCGAATGGCGACAGCCTCGAGGGCAAGCGATGCCTGGTCTCAGGCTCTGGGAACGTCGCGATTTATGCCATCGATAAGGTGACGCAGCTCGGAGGGACGGTCGTCGCGTGCTCGGACTCCTCTGGCGTTGTGCACGATCCTAACGGCATCGATCTGGAACTCCTGAAGCAGATCAAGGAGGTCGAGCGCGGACGAATCAAGGAGTATGCGAAGCGCCGTGATGATGCCCGTTACATTTCGAGTGGCAATATCTGGGAGATCCCTTGTGATGTAGCGTTGCCGTGTGCCACGCAGAATGAGCTGAACGGGAAAGACGCCGAGGCGCTCGTTCGGAACGGGGTGAAGCTCGTCGCTGAAGGTGCCAATATGCCGGCCACGCCCGAAGCCATCCGTGTATTTCGCGCGGCCGACGTCGCGTTCGGCCCTGGCAAAGCGGCCAATGCGGGGGGCGTGGCTACGTCTGCGCTCGAGATGCAGCAGAACGCGAGCCGCGACCGCTGGACGTTCTCGTATACGGAGGATCGGCTGCAGGAGATCATGCAGAACATCCACACCGCGTGCTCCGAAACGGCGGCGGAGTTCGGCACACC
>CAZRTY010000412.1:0-1982 GCA_964603055.1 uncultured Rhodothermales bacterium
TTTTGTTTTGGGGGAAACCGGGTGCGGCCGCGCCACAGTTCACCGGTGTGCGCCGGGACGGCTCGAGTAGGCACTTCGCCCCGCGGCCCTTATCCCGTTCCTTCGGACGTACAGAATGTGCGGCCTGCTATGATGCACCGGGCGCCGCATCGCCATCCTCCTCCGCATACCGTCTCAAGCGCTTCGCCAGATCCTCGTGCTCATCCCGCGCGCGGAAATACTCGAGGCGCTCCTTGATCTTCTTCTCATAGCCCATCTCGCCCGGCTCGTAGAAGTACGTGCCCTGCATCTCATTCGGCAGGTACTGCTGCGGCGTGTAGTGGTCGCGATAGGCGTGTGGATACTTGTAGCCCTCGCCGTGCCCGAGGCCTTTCTTGTCACGGCTTGAGTCCTTCAGATGATTCGGCACATCGTCTGTCTGCTCCTTCTCGACGAAGCGCAGCGCATCGAAATAGGCAAAGGCGCTGTTGCTCTTCGGAGCCGTGGCGAGATACAGGCAGGCCTGCGCGAGCACAAACTGTCCCTCCGGCATCCCGATGTAATCGAACGCCTGCGATGCAGAGGTCACGATCTCCAGCGCACGCGGATCAGCCATCCCGATATCCTCACCGGCGAAGATGATCATCCGGCGCAGGATGAAGCGCGGCTCCTCGCCCGCGTACACCATCCTCGCCATCCAGTACAACGCAGCGTCGGGGTCAGACCCGCGGAGGCTTTTGATGAACGCGCTGATCGTGTCGAAGTGAGCGTCGCCCTCCTTGTCGTACAACACCGCGCGCCGCTGGATGGAGTCTTCCGCCACCTCCAGCGTAATCCGAATCACACCATCGTCAGCCGGGGCGGTGGTTTCGACGGCAAGCTCGAGTGCGTTCAGTAGCGAGCGGGCATCGCCGTTGGCCGTTGAGACCAGGTGGTCGAGCGCGTCGCCGTCGATCTGGACATCCTGTTTGCCGTAGCCCCGGTCGCTGTTCTGAAGCGCTTGCTTCACCACCCCGCGCAGATCCTCCTCCGTCAGACTGCGAAGCTCGAAAATGCGCGACCGGCTAACCAGCGCTTTGTTGACCTCGAAGTACGGATTCTCGGTCGTCGCACCGATGAAGACCACGGTGCCGTTCTCGACGTGAGGAAGCAGGGCATCCTGCTGGCTCTTGTTGAAACGGTGCACCTCGTCCACGAAGAGGATCGTCCGCTGTTGGTGGTGCTCGAGCCGGCGCCGGGCGTCTTCGATCTTCTCGCGGATATCCTTGACACCCGCCAGCACCGCGTTTAACGACGCGAAGTGCGCGCGCGTCGTGTTGGCGATGATCCGCGCAAGCGTGGTCTTGCCTGTACCCGGCGGGCCAAAGAAGATGAGCGACGTGACGCGGTCGGCCTCGATCGCGCGACGAAGCAGCTTGCCCCGGCCGAGAATATGCGGCTGCCCGACGAACTCATCGAGCGTGCGCGGACGCATACGATCAGCAAGTGGAGCGTTGTGATTGCGGTACCGTTCGGCGGCTTCCTGGAATAAGGTCGACATAAGAAAGGCTGCTGATGGAAGCCGTATCAACGCCGTCGATTACGTAATGCTTCAGAAACGGCGGGCACCGCGCGCCATGATCGACGGTTTGGGGCATTCCTTCTCAATCAAGCTCCACGATCACCATGCGCATTGACAGATTCTGGCCCCTCGCTTTGCTTCTTATTTTTGTGGCCTTCGCTACACCGGGCTGCGAACTCATCGGCGATATATTTCAGGCCGGCGTCTGGGTGGGCGTCATCATGGTGGTCGTCGTGATCGCGATCATCATATTCCTTTTCAGGATGTTGGCCGGCAGGCGGGGATGAGGGAAGAACCTCGCGCAAAGACGCGATAGGATTATACTCGCGCAAAGACGCCAAGCCGCAAAGAGATGCGGAACCTCGAAGACCTATCGGGGCATCAGGCGACAAGTGTTGAGTTGAGGCCGATTTCCACGATCCTTACTCCTCGTCCACTTTGC
>CAZRTY010000413.1:0-1979 GCA_964603055.1 uncultured Rhodothermales bacterium
CAAGCTTTTGCGCTTTCGCCTCGAGACGCGGTCTGTCCTCCCCATCCCCACAAATCAGATAGACGAGATCCTCATACCGGTCCAACAGATGCGGAAGCACATCGAGTATCTCATCGAACCCTTTATAGCGCTCAAGAGGTGACATCCGGCCGAGGGTGAGCAAGACTCTACGCCCGCGGACATCATACCGATCGAGCAGGTAGTCGGGCTTCGGACCGACGCCGTAAGATTCTTCCTCAATACAGTTTGGCAGTACGCTGACACGATCCTCGCGTAAGAGGGACCAGGCGCAAAATCGTTGCCGAGTGAAGTCGCTGACGGATACAACACGGTCAACGTGCTTGATCAGCCGGTTCGTCAGCGAGCGTGATGTCGGCTGCCAGGCGTCAACGCCATGGATGTTCATCAGTAACGGAACGCCGCGCCGCCGCGCTGCCAGATATCCAAATGGGAGCAGGTTGATGTGCGCGCAAAAAACCGCGTCATACGCACCTCGAACTACAGCGGAAGCAACGGCGCGCCCAAAGTTGACGATAGATCCTGCCGCACGGGTGTCAAAACGAATCCCCGCCGGCACGTTGGCAACGGACTCCGTAACTATCCTGGGCAGCGCGATCACTTCCGTCACTTTCGGATGCGTGCTGACAGACGTCAACATGTCCCGATTGAACTTGGCGATGCCGCCGCGTCCGCCCCATGCATCGGTTACTAGCGCGAGAACTCTCACTATGCTTCCTCCATGTACCGATCGTACACGTATCGCGCCCACCCGCGCAGGCCACGCTGGGCATACTGCGGATCGATTCCTTCAGTCAGCCACTGACGCGTGGGTGTCACGAAGCCTGTCTTCGGGCGATTCGTGATCGACTCCGGAAGCGGAGGGCGTGGCGTGGCAGCCATCATTTCTTTCGTAACGGGCGTACCGGCGCCTGCCAAAGGAGCGAGAGCACGGGTGAGATGCCAGTCGACGAGCGGTACGCGTACCTCGAGCGAATGCGCCATGCTGGCCCAATCAGTATCTCTGAGCAACTGACTGCGCATATACCAGGTCGACTCGAGCGCTGATACTCGCAGGTGCGGATGATCCACCCCGTTGTAGGACTCCTGAAGCTTGTCGAGTGTTTGGAGAGACTCAAGGCCTTCCCTCACCATCTCCCGATCCAGGACGTCACCCAATTCCCACGGCATGAAGTAACCACGGCGAAGCAAGTAACCGCCGGCGTAGCTTCCGCCGTACTCAAAAACGCTGGCGTACTTCGGCGAGGTGATGCGGCTGAGCACAGGGGCCGCCGCCATGCGAAGCATTGTCCCGGCACGTCCGAGAGACGGAACCATCCGGGCAAAACGCGGCACTTCGGTGAAACTCGGATACCCTCCGAATAACTCATCGCCGCCCAGGCCCGACATGGCGACTTTCAATCCGCTGCGCCGCGCGGCCATGCTTACGAAATAGGAGTTGACGCCATCCGTCGTAGGCTGGTCCATTGCGTCGAACAACCGGTCGACTTCATTTACGAACTCATCTCGTGAAACGCGGATGGTAGTATGCTCCGTACCGAGATGACGGGCGAGTTCTTCGGCTAGCGGCACCTCATCTTCTGCCGTACCGCGGTACTCGTCGAACCCGAGTGTCAGCGTGCGGAGCGTAGTTCCAGATTCTGCGGCAAGAGCTGCGATCGTAGCGGAGTCGCGCCCGCTCGACAGAAATAGTCCGACGTCTACATCCGCAATCAGATGATGCCGAAGCGAGTCGAGCAGTTGCTCACGAACAAACTCGGCCAGCCCTCCATTCTCGAACCGTGCATGCTGCTCGGCTTCCCGATATAGTCCGGTGAGGGACGCATACGAGACAGGTTTACCAGCGCCGCCGCGCGTGACCTCAAGAAAATGTCCGGCGGGTAGCGTGGTAATCCCCTTAAACATTGTGTGGGGCTCCGGCACATATCCCCACATAAAAAAACCGCAATGGCCCGCTGGAT
>CAZRTY010000414.1:0-1967 GCA_964603055.1 uncultured Rhodothermales bacterium
CCGTCCACGGCGGGCTCAACCTCTCGATCCTCGATGGATGGTGGCCGGAGGGATATAACGGCGCCAACGGCTGGGCGATTGACGCGGGACGGACGGAGTTTCCGTCGTACGAAGAGCAGGATGCCGCCGATTCGGAGGCGCTCTACCGCTTGCTGGAGGAAGAGGTCATTGCCGACTTTTACGACAGGAATGCGGCGGGGGTGCCTGAGAAATGGGTCAAGCGGATGAAGGCGGCTTTTGAAAGCCTGCCTTACGCCTTCAGCGCCGAGCGTATGGTTGCCGACTACGTAAACGAAGTTTATCGCACAGCGACCATCGACGCCTGACGGCACATACACACCTGATACAAGAACAGCTCGGAGGTCGATTCCTTCGAGCTGTTTTTTTATGTGGGATAGACGCTCTGCTTCGGCCGGTACTTTTAAGACTTGCCGGTCGGCCGCCTCGTGCCAAGGATGTCGCGCGTGATATCGATGAGCGTGTCGGCTCCGCGCTGCATCGTGTCGAGCACGGCTCCCGCGACGTTTTGTCCTTGCCTCATCATCTGGTCGGGATAGCTCTCTCGCAAGACGCCGACCCACTCCTTCCAGAAGCGCTCCTGAACCTCGAGCCACGACTCCAGCTCATCCGCCGAGTTCGAGATGCCCGCCGCCGTTTCAGACGAGACTTCGTCCATCGACGTGATCTGTTCCCGGAGTGATCGCACCCACTGCCGCTGCATCCGGGTTGATTCTTCGATGGCGCGTTGCCACGTCGTGCTAAGCTGGTCGGCCATCCGCTCGCCGTCGACAGTTGCGGCGCTTCGCATGGCTTCCGACCATTGCTCGAGGAGCTCCTTCTGCATCCGGAGCCATTCGTCGGTCATGTTCTGCATGTCGCGTCGAGAATCCATCACGTCCTCCTTTTCGTGCATCTGGTGATTGACCGTCGAACCCGCTGTTTCCGTCGCCGATCCGCACCGGACGCGACGATCCGGCGATCTCTCCATCCCCATAAACTCAACCGCCGGGCGGCACAACGAAGGTGATCGCCTGTGGCAGTAGCTCGATATCGAGTGAGTGACGGCCACTCCCATCGATCTCCACGAGCGTATCGTCGACGTGGATGTCGCCATCCTGCCACTCGACTTCGACCCGTTTCGCGCGCAGTGTTTCGAAGGTAGGCCTCACCAGCTTACCCGCCATCCGAGACTCGATGTGGTCGACGAGGTCGCGGCGGGCATCATCCCTCACGACAATGACGTCGAAGGTATCCGCACCGGGGTTTCGCTCGGCTACCAGCCTTAACCTCGGCCCGATCGAAGCCACGTTCATGACCTCAAACGCGATGCAGTCCATTTCCTTCATCGCTCCGCCATCAAGGCTCACGCGGAGCTGAACGGTGTCGCCATCTCGCGCCAGGTTTCGCATCACTTCGAGCGCGTGCATCATCTCGTCACGCTTGTCGAGCAGACCGGCATCCTTGTCTCGGTCGACCTGGCGCATCATCGTGGCGACAGCACCGGCGCCCACGCTCTCCATGAAGACCTTCGTCTCATCGCCAACTCGCACCGTTCCCAGATCGAAAGGCACACGGCCGGCCGTCGGCAAGAGCCGCACGAGCGACTCAAGATCCCAGCGCTTACCCAGGCAATCGGCGATGTTGTTGGCCGTACCCAGCGGCAGAACGGCGATCGCGCCTCCGCGCGAGGCAAGCGTTCGCGCCACTTTGTGAAGGGTCCCGTCGCCGCCCGCAACCACAACCACCGTATCGAGATCGATTTCTCGTAAGGCGGCGCCGTAATCATCCTCGATCGAGACATGTGCCGCATCAGGATCGATGAGGCGAAGGCGGTCCACCATCTCCGAAGCCGGAAGATCGCCTCCTCCGGACTTCGGGTTATGTATCAGCAGTAAGCGCATCGAATTAGAGGTGCCGCGCCAATTCGTCGCGGGATGATAAAGGTTGAGGGATGCATGAGGGCGGCT
>CAZRTY010000415.1:0-1963 GCA_964603055.1 uncultured Rhodothermales bacterium
TCGCCAGGCTGGCAGCCGAAGTACTTGCACAGCTTGTCGATGATGTCCGTGCCGATGTTCGCGCCTGGTTGATTGGCCATCTTGGACAAGGTGGCGCGGTGAATGCCCGTCTGCTCGGCTACTTCCGTCTGCGACACGGCACGCCGCTCCTTGAAGGCTTTGTCCGCGATCAGCTCGGTTAGGCGGAATCTAATCATGAACGGCTCTTAAATACCGTCGCGCAAACGCGACACTCGTCGTTGACAGACGACGCCTGTCGAGTATTATCGTCAACACGAGTCGCCTATACGCGACATGTGTTGACGACAATCGACAGGAGCCGCCAGATGGAAACTTACATCACCACCGACGAACTCGCCACCCGCATCCACTACGACGCCCGGACCATCCGCACCCGCCTGAAGGATGCCGTACTGCTGGAAGGCGTCCACTACATCCGCCCCTTCGGCGGCCGGAAGCTCCTGTTCATCTGGGAAGCGATCCAGCGGGACATCGGCTCAAGGTTGGAGCACATGCCGATCGGCCTGTCCAATGACCAGCGCTACGCGTATCGAATCAACACGCTGCATCTGGATGATGTAGGTGACGGCACCAGTGACGCGATGTGGTGGATAACCTTCTTGAGCATGGCGAAGAGGTGTTCTGGCAAGACTGGGACAGTGGCGGCCCCGGCGCTGGCGCAGGTCGCGTTTCGGTCTATCGTTACAAGGGCGCCTACTACGTACTTCACGACGCCGAACTCGAGGGTCCGTATTCAAGCAAGCAGGAAGCCATCGACAAGCATGGCGTGGCTTTGGTGAATGATGCGACCACTGCTATCTGGGATCTCGATCTCGGGCATGTGTTCAAGCGCGAGCGCGGCAAGAAGGCCTAGCACGCCGAGAAAATGCTCGCTCCCAATCTCGCTTCTGGCAGCTGAAGGCAGAACCTCCAGACGACGCAGTCAATGGCGCATCGCTGACGAGGAAACAGCAATGCGCTGATGTCAGGGCTCCAGCCAGTCTGTTTCAAATCGATCCACGCAAGGGTCCGAATTCAGGGGGTGAGCAGGTCCGTTTCATACCGACTTTCGCCAGCACGCAGGCGCAACATCGCCCTTCCCTGCTGATCGACCCAGACATACGCCGCTTGCTCGAAGTGATCTGCCAGTCCATCAGCCTCTCTCTGGTCCAGGCCCAGGACCAGGACACTGGCCTCGCGCCAGCTGTCGTCGGCCGCGCGCCCCACGCCCGGAAGAACAATGCAGTGCCGCGTTTGCAGGAGTGCACTGAGCTGCCGCATGCGTGCGGCATTGTCATCGTCGGAGATGCGGCGCCCCATCGGATTTTCTGCTGTCAGGTATGCCGCCCCGGTGGCTCCGTGCCGGCTGATCAGGTCAGCCACGACTTGCTCTACGCGTCCGATGCGGAGGGTGCCGCTTCCAAGCTCGGAGTGGAACTCGAACAGGGTGGCTCGAAACGCATCGATCAGATCGTCGCTCATGCGGTCATCTCCAACAGGTCAGGTGACGCGAGAAGTGGAATTTCCTAATACCATTTCCCGAGGTGGCATAGAGCTTCAGTGCCGACAGGGCTGCCGAAGTTTGCAGGAGTCCGCATCCTTGACCGCTGCGATCAGATGAGAAGAGGCGGAGTGTCGGCGGTCTCCGAATCAGGACGGTTTCCATCTGCCAAGTGGTTTGCCGTGCGTGTTCATACGAAACGCTGACTTGATCCCGTCCTCCACAGCTTCCAGTGCTGACTCTACCGGTCCACCTTCGGCATCATGAAGCTGGAACCTAAGGTAGCGGACGATAGCCGACAAGCGATTTCCGCAACGAAGTTACGCCCTGAAGCCGGAACCGAAGAACATTGGAGAGCGACGAGGCTCTGCGAGCACGGATTGCCAGGGAAGTGCCGGTGGCACCTCATCACCGAACTGCTGCCAGACGCTGTGGCAGCCTCTTCCAACGACACCTGAGCCT
>CAZRTY010000416.1:0-1951 GCA_964603055.1 uncultured Rhodothermales bacterium
TGGCGAGGGGTCGCTCGCCGTGGTGGTGTCGACCGACCAGCTCGCCGGCCTTCCGTCGGAGTTTAAGCTGCATCAGAACTTCCCCAATCCGTTCGCTTCTGCAGCAACCATCCGCTACGACGTACCTAAGACGACACGCGTCTCCATCACCGTTTACGACATGATGGGCCGGCGCGTCGCGCAGGTTGTCGACAAGGAGCATGCGCCGGGCACGTATGACGCCGCGCTCGAGGGCCGTCGTCTCGCCAGTGGCGTCTACGTCTACCGGATCGAGGCAGATGGCTTCTCGCAGTCGCGCACCTTTACACTTGCCCGTTAATGTCGAGCAATCGACCATGAGCACATAGGCCGAACGGCCCCGGCGCCATGTAGGTGCCGGGGCCGATTCGGAAAACGACATCCGCACGACGTGCGTTCGTTCTCATCAACATCGAGAGACCGTCCGTGATATCCCGCCTTATCTTCGCGATCTCCTTCCTGCTGGCCCCGTCGGTTCTTGCACAGAATGAGCTGCCGCCGCTGAACGTCTTCCACGGTGAGATCCCGGCCGCCGACAATATTTATTACGTGGCCCCCGACGGCGATGATGATAACGACGGATCGCAGGAAACACCTTTTGCAACCGTGCAGCGTGCTATTGAGAACGTGAGCCGGGGGGACGTCATCGTGATGCGCGGCGGCGTCTACTATCTCGAGGAGACCCTGCGAATCCAATCACCGAGCGGGTTTACGGATGAACTGATTACGTTAACGGCCTATCCGGGCGAAGTGCCCATCCTCGATTTCTCCCGGATGCCCCGCGAACGCAATAACCACGGCATCCGGCTCAACGCCGGCTGGTGGCACGTTATCGGCATAACCATCCGAAACGCCGCACACAACGGCATCCGGGTGGACGGCAGCTTCAACATTCTCGAACAGGTCACCGCGTACGGTAATCACGACACCGGCATCCACATGGCCGGCGGCGCATCCTACAACCTGATCAAGAATAGCGACAGCTTTCACAACTTTAACTACGACACGGTTCGTACGCCAAGAATCGGCAATAATGCAGACGGTTTCGGTGCAAAGACTCCATCGCTTGGTCCGGGCAATCAGTACTTCGGCTGCCGTGCGTGGGAAAACTCAGACGACGGCTTTGATTTCTGGGAAGCACCGAACACGATCATCGTCGAGAACAGCTGGGCATTCGGCAACGGCGACGAATCCGTTTTCGTCGATTATGATTACGAAGGAGAGTTCGAGGGAAACGGAAATGGCTTCAAGCTGGGCGGCAATCATGTTCACACGCCGCATGTAGTCCGTCACAGCGTGGCCTTCGACAACTTTGGGTCCAGCGGAAATGCCAAGGGATTCGACTCCAACAACAACTGGGGCGCGATGACGCTCGAGCACAACACGGCATACAACAACGGCCGCAATTTCATCTTCCCTGTACCGCCACCCGAAGGTCAATCCGTGTACCTCAACAACCTGAGTGTACTACCGAAAAACACGCATGCTCAGCTGTTCCCGTTTGAGACGGTTGAACATGGCAATAGCTGGCAGTACGCCGAGGCGGTGACGGCTGATATGTTCGTCAGTCTCGACACGGAAGCAGCCAAGGGTCCGCGCCAGGAAGACGGTTCGCTGCCCGACATCGGGCTCTTGAAGCCCATTGACGACTCCTTCCTTGTTGATGGCGGAGTCAAGATCGGTCGGCCGTTTTATGGGGAGGCGCCGGATATCGGCGCCGTTGAACTCGTCGATGATGCCGGGCCGGTACAGCCGTGGAGCGATGTCGAAGGCGGTGGCTCCATCGCCGACTTTCGTGTCTTCGCGATGGATGATGCCGACGCCTGGGGTTTGTCTTCCGAATTCGAGATTGGCGCCGCGGCATTTGCCGATCACGAATCAGCCACCGTCCTGCACATCGACGAAGGAATCTCGGTCGACGCGTGGATCCGGA
>CAZRTY010000417.1:0-1946 GCA_964603055.1 uncultured Rhodothermales bacterium
CAGAGCCTGACGGGCCGGGTGGTGGATGCCGTGACGCAGGAGCCGCTTCCGGGTGCAAACGTGGCCGTGCTCGCGCCCGACGGGTCGGTGGTTGCCGGAACCGCGACCGGACTTGACGGCCGCTACGAAATCGACGTAGTTCCAGCCGGGACGTACCGCGCGCGCGCATCGTTTATCGGCTACGAACCGCGCGTCCGAACGGATGTCGTGGTGCAAACGAGCCGGCCCACGTACCTCGTCTTCGAGCTTCGCGAGGCCGCGTTCGAGACCGGCGAGGTCGTCGTCCAGGCCAGTCTGTTCGATGATGCGCCCGACGCCCCGGTTTCGGTTCAAACACTCGGTGCGGAAGAGATCCGCCGGACGCCGGGCGGCCAGAACGACATCTCCCGATCACTGCTTGCGCTTCCCGGCGTATCCAGCGCGGTCGATACGCGCAACGACCTGCTGGTGCGCGGCGGAGGCCCCAGCGAGAACGCCTACTTCGTCGACGGCATCGAAATCCCGCAGATCAATCACTTCGCCACGCAAGGCGCGGCCGGCGGCGGACTCGGCCTGCTGAATGTCGACTTCATCCGCGAGGCCACGTTCTACACCGGCGGCTTTCCCGTCCGCTACGGCGATGCCGCCTCATCCGTCCTCGTCATCGAGAATAGGCCGGGCAGCCCCAGGCCCATCGCCGGCGACTTCACCCTCGGCGCCAGCGAAGCCGGCCTCTCACTCGATGGCTCGATCACCCATGACCTGAACTGGACGTTCTCCGCACGCCGATCCTACCTCCAGTTCCTCTTTCAACTTCTGGATCTGCCCATCCGCCCGGCTTACTGGGATTTCCAGAGCCGCATCGAATGGTCGCCCACGCGGGATGATCGATTCGTCTATTTCGGCCTCGCCGCGATCGACGACTTCGACATCGCCACGCCGGATGATCCGGATGATTTTGAAGGTGCGGAGATCGCATCCCGCGTGCTCGATAACGACCAGTGGAGTTATACGCAGGGCGTGTCGTGGCGCCGTCTCGTGCCCGGCGGCTTCTTTACGACAGCCTTCAGCCGCTCGTACCAGAACTTCGCGTTTGCGGACACGGACGAGGATGGTGAGGATCTGCTCTCGAACGACGCACAGGAGGCCGCCTGGCGGCTTCGCACCGATGGTGATATCCGACTCTCCCGCGGACTGACGCTTGGCGTTGGCGCCGGTGCCTCGCGCGAATCAATCGCTACCGCCTTCTTCCAGCGCGCCACGCCTGCGACACCCTTCGACGACGACCTCCGCTTTGCTACCGACCTCGGCCTCTGGAAAGGCTTCGGATACGCGCAGCTGACGGCACGCCTGCTCCACAACCGCCTGTCGCTCACCGCAGGATTTCGGGCCGACGCCACGGACTTCCTCGATCAGACGGCCGTTGTCTCGCCCCGGTTGAGCGCTTCTTACAAGCTTACCGATCAGTGGGAGGTATCCGCTGCCGCCGGGCGTTTTACCCAGTCGCCCGAGTTGATTTCCCTGTCGGTGCGCGATGCGAGCGGCGATTACGTGAACAAAGGTTTACGCTGGATCGACGTGGGCCAGTTGGTAGGCGGGGTGGCCGTCACGCCGCGCCCGAGTCTGCGCCTCGGCCTCGAGGGATTCTACAAACGGTACACTGATTACCCCGTCTCGGCCTCCGACCCGCGCATCTCCGTCGCCAACCTGGGAGGAGATTATGGGATTGTGGGAGCGGAGCCGCTGATCTCGGCCGGAAAGGGTCGCGCCTATGGCGCGGAGGTCTCGGCACAGCAGCGCCTCACGAAGCGGATCTACGGCCTGGGCGCCTACACGCTCGCCTGGAGCGAATTCACGGGCGCCGACGGGGTTTACAAGCCAAGTTCGTGGGACGTGCGCCACAGCATTTCCGCGACGGGCGGTATACGTCTCGGCATGTGGGAGATCGGGACCCGGCTCACCGTTCA
>CAZRTY010000418.1:0-1931 GCA_964603055.1 uncultured Rhodothermales bacterium
CGTTGCCGGGCTCGATCATCCGCTAAGCCCGCCGGGCGATGTATCTCTACGAAGTGATCCGGTGGGGCAACGACTCGGACGACCCCGTGACGGGCGGTCCGAACGGCTGGGACACGTGCTTCCTGGTGCGCGCATCGTCAGTCGAGGAGGCTGCGCGGCTTGTAGATGTACGGCTTAAGGCGGAGCCTCCCGGACAAGTTGCTGCGTGGTCGGCCGCGGTTTATTTATTGGGGAATGACCTCGGCGACGAAGAGTCTGCCATGGTGCTTCGCGGCCCATACGTGGAGACGGCATACCGCCACGGGTGGAGACACTGGTACCGCGAGGAGAAAAACGGGCCGTGGATGGAGAAGGAGGAGCGCTGAGCGTTGCTTCAGAGGTCTGGGTCTATGTCACCGGCCCGCCTTCGTTAGCGGGATCGACAGACAGGTATTGGCCCGAACGAAGTACCTCGCCGATCACGTCGAATGCGCGGTCAATGTCCTGCGGTGAGTTCCAGACGTACGGTGCCATGCGGAGGTAACGCTGCTTCCGACTGTCGGTAAAGATGCCGCGCGTCTTTAGATAAGCGCACAGCAGATCCGCCCGGTCAACTTCCAGAATCACCATCGCGGCGCGCGACTCTACGGCAAGCGGCGATCGCACGTTGAGCGAAAGCGCACGTGCGTGATCAAGGCACCGCTCCGTTTTCTCCAGCGAATCCTGCCGCACTGCCTCCATCCCCACCTCCAGTAAAATCCGCAGGCCCTCTACGGCGTGGTACATTGACGCAACGGCCGGCGTGCCGCCCATGAAGCGGCGCCTCACGACGGGATTGTCGGCGGGTGTGTGTCCGAAACCAAAGGGCTCACCATCACCAAACCAGCCCGAGGCGCGAGGCGAAAGTTCGAGACCTGGCCGCACGTACAGGTACGCGTTGCCACTGGAGGCCGAACCATGCTTGAGCAGTCCGCCGAAGTACACATCGGCCCCGATTGCCTCGACATCAATCACAAGCGTACCGGTGGCATGGTAGCCGTCGACGGCAAGGAGTCCGCCGCGCGCGTGCACCCGCTCGGCCACGTCCGCGAGAAATCCCGCCGAGAACTGCTCACCCGTGGTGAAGCCTACGTGGCTCAGGATGACGAGGCGGGTGCGGTCTGAAATGCCATCGAGGATGGCGTCTTGGTTTGCGAAACCATCCGCACCAGTTTCGATGATGTCGAGTTCGAATCCGTAGACATCCTGCCAGCGGTGGAGCGTGTGGAGTACGGAGGGAAACTCGTTAGCCGTCGTCAGGACGTGCTTTCCGTGCAGATCAAGCTCGCGGCAGGAGAGGAGCGCCTGCACGATCGAATGGACATTCGGCTGCAGGATACACGTTCCTTCCGGGGCCTTCAAAAGCGGAGCAACAAATGCATCGCCGAGATACTCAGGCAGGCTCCACCACCCCACACGATCACCAGAGTAGGGCAGCCAGTGGTTTGGCACATCGTTCCAGGCGTCAACGGCGAGCGTCTGCCAATCCTGCACAAAGGCGTCCATCATCGCCGGGACAGTCCGTGGCATGGCGCCATGCGTAAACGCGCGCAGCTCGACGACGCCGGGGTTATCACTCAGGAAATATCGGTCACGTAGATCCAGCATCAGTCAGTAGACCCAGTCTCAGCCCGTCAATCCAGGAGGTATAGAAATAGAAAAAGGGCTCCTGTAAACACAAGAGCCCTTCATTCTACGAAAAGTAAACAGTAGTGGCCCAAAACGGGACCGCCCTGATCGTCCGCAGATTACTCGGCAGGTACGATCGAAACGAACTGGCGGTTGTTGCGAGTCCGCTTGAATTCGACGGTACCCGTCGCCTTGGCGAACAGCGTATCGTCGCCGCCGCGGCCTACGTTGAGGCCGGGGTGGAACTTGGTGCCGCGCTGGCGCACAATGATGCTGCCGGCCGT
>CAZRTY010000419.1:0-1930 GCA_964603055.1 uncultured Rhodothermales bacterium
ACGCTGTCCATATCCAGGAAATGGCCGATGAATCGCGGGATATGCTCCGGCTGGTACACGAATCATTCGTCAGCCGTGATAGGCTGTTAGCGAGAAAAGTGCTCGCGCGCGATCGCCACATCGACCGCATTTACGACGAAAACACGTCGTCATTGCTCGAGTACGGACGTTCCCATCCTGAGCATCTCGACGCGGTGGCAAAGATGATCATTACGAACCGTGGCCTCGAGCGCATCTCCGACCACGCGAAGAATATCGCCGAGAGTGTGGTATTCCTGATCGAAGGGCTGGACATCCGCCACCGCCGTGATCCCGTTTCATGATAACGGACACCAACGACGTCTCAGGAAACGCCTACTCAGCCAAGCACTTAGTAGGTGGCGACGTCGGGATCGATTTCGCGGCTCCACGCGAGGATGCCGCCGGCCAGGTTGTGCGCGTCGAGACCCATTGACCGGAGGAAGTCGACGGCCCGTGCCGAGCGCCCGCCGGAGCGGCAGTAGACGATGATCTTCTCGTCGCGATGTTCTTCGATCTCACCGACCCGTGCCGCGAGCTGGTCGAGCGGAATCAAGTGACCACCGATCGACGCGATATCGCGTTCTTCCGGCTTGCGAACATCCACCAGGAAGTGAGGCTCGTCATTCTCGCGGATGCGCTTGAGGTCATGTACAGTCAACTGCGGCTGTGGCGACATGAGTATTCAGGATGATGAGTCGGAATTACAGGCGCGACGGAAACAGCGGGGACGTACAACGATGTGTCCTGCGGGATCCCTGGATTCGGGGCCCGCAGCGCATTATATGGACAACTCATTCGGTGGTAGCACCGAACTTCTCTCCATGCACGCCATCCACGCGGATCAACGTTTCATAGAGTCCAGCGGATGCATCATCGCTGATGAAGTAGCCGATATCGTATTGCAGTTCGTCGTCTGTTTGATGCGTCACATCGAACCGGGTTACCACCGCGCCGGCGCTTTCCATAATCGCTCGTACAAGCTGCACATGGAGCGTATCGTTTTGAGAAAAGAGGACGAGCTTATACTCGATGCCCTGTCTTACCAGACGCCGCCGCACCTTCGTCAGGACCACGAGTGATACGATAACGACGATGGTGAAGAGGATTGCGACGATTGGGAAGCCGACGCCAATGCACAGCCCGATCGCCGCCGCTACCCAGATGACTGCGGCCGTCGTGAGGCCATGCACCGAGCCGCGTGACTGAATAATGGTACCGGCGCCCAGAAAACCGATACCGGTGACCACCTGTGCAGCAACGCGGGCCGGATCCGACTGGACGACTTCTCCCGATTCTGCAGCTACGTGTGGAATCAACTCGCTGATGATCATATAGATGGTGGCGCCAACTGTGATCATCACGATGGTCCGCAGGCCGGCGGGCTTCTCGCGGCGTTCGCGCTCCAGGCCGAGCATCACGCCGCAAAGGAGCGCCACGCCGATCTTGATGGCGTAATCGGGCAGGAGGGAGGCGAGGATCTGAAGATTCTCCAAGGCGGTGATTCGATATCTGTGGTTGGGATTGCGGCGTATGAGTTAGCAAATGCCGCGGTGGTTCCGTCCGGCGAGTGTACAAAGAGCCATAACACAAAGCGCCGACTGATTTCATCCCCGGTGCGAGGCCGTGAACGCCGGCGAGGCCGAACCCGGATTCCCCCCAAACAATACAGCCGCTAAATTAGTCGGCGCATAATGTATCATGCGGAATCGCAGAGGAGCGAGTTCGGTCGGATGAAAACGAACGGGCGTAGAAAGCCCAATAAGCCGAAAGCCCAGTAAAACGATGAGCAAGATTTACGACATCTCTCGGCCGATCTCTACCAGGACGGCGGTATGGCCAGGCGACGCCACACCAGACATCGGCTGGTCGGCACGGATCGAGGAGGGGAGTAGTGTGAATGTCGGCGTGA
>CAZRTY010000420.1:0-1915 GCA_964603055.1 uncultured Rhodothermales bacterium
GGCGGCCGAGCAGCCGAAAGTACCGGCCACACCGCCTGCCGCCAAGCGCCCGCCCGCGGCGACGCTCCCTCCCGGCTATTGACCTCGGGAAGGTGGAAACCAACCTCGACTGAGCGGCAGCGCACACACATTCAACTTCTGACGTCACGACACAATGTCCAGAGTTCGCATCAAGTATTTCCTTGAGGATCCCGACGGAATCAATCCCCCTGAACTCGTGCCGGTCTTCCACCGCTGGATCCAGCGCGATGCGCTGAGCGGCCTGTGGATCGATGTAGCGGATTACCTGCATGTGCCGGAAGGGCCGGGCATCATGCTGATCGGCCACGAGGCAGATTTATATCTCGACTTCAGCCGCGGTAAAGCAGGGCTCGCATACGTCCGCAAGCGTGAGTTCAGCTCTTCTCTTGAAGACAATGTCCTTCTCGCAATTCGCTCGCTGGACGAAGCGGTCTCGCTCTTCAATAAGGAGAATGCGCTGGAGCAACGATACCGGGTCCGCACGGATGAGCTCGAGATCACCTTTCTCGACCGCCTCCGCGTTCCGCCCGAGTTGACTGACATCAGCACGGCGGTCGGTGCGACGTCCCGCGCCGTAGCAGAAGCCGCGGGCCGGGAGCCGGGGTCCATCGAGCGCATCGACGCCGACCCGCGTCACCCGCTGTCGCTACGCGTCCGCGTGCCGGAATCCGCATCGGTCTCAGCCGTCCTTGAACTCGAAACATCGTCCACATCCTGATGCGAGCCGCGACACCATTCCCCCCCGAGTCGCCGCTCGGTTACAGCACACATCCCAATCAACCTAAACCCGGTACGGTGTACCTGATCGGCGCGGGTCCAGGCGATCCCGAACTGATCACCCTCCGAGGATTACGCATGCTTCGGCACGCCACCGTCGTCGTTTATGATCGGCTCGTGCATCCCGAACTTCTCGATGAGGCTCACCCCGATGCCGAGCGTATTTACGTTGGAAAGCGCCCGGGACATCATTACCGCATCCAGGATCAGATCAATGCGATCCTCGTGGCGCGCGCACGTGAAGGCCACGTCGTGGTGAGGCTGAAGGGCGGCGATCCGTTCGTTTTCGGCCGAGGCGGCGAGGAGTGCGAGGTCCTGCACGACGCCGGCGTCCCGTTCGAAGTTGTGCCGGGCATCAGCAGCGCCGTAAGCGTGCCTGCGTATGCCGGTATTCCCGTCACACATCGTGACGTTTCGACGGCGTTCACCGTGGTGACGGGCCATACGTGCGATCCTGAGGCGAGCGATGTCGATTGGGCCGCCCTTGCGCGTGTGGGCACGCTCGTCATCCTGATGGGACTCGGCCGCATTCGCCAGATCACGCGCCGTTTGGTTGAGGGAGGACGCCCTGCCGAAACGCCGGTGGCGGTGATTTCGCGTGGGACGACCGCACACCAGGACGTGGTCGAAGGCACGCTCGCCAACATTGCTGAGCGCGTCGCTCATATGCGCCCGCCGGCCACGATCGTCATCGGAGACGTCGTCTCCCTACGTGAGCGCATCGTATGGGCAGCCGGGGCACATTCTGGGGATGAGCCTGCTCACGTCGCATCCAGCGCTCTCGAGATCGCAACTATCTGAAATCGCCGTTCAACGCTAAGCAACCAACGAATACGTGGTGATGAGAGGAACGGAAGCAACAACGGTAGAGGAAATTGAGGCCGCGTCTCCTGATGCCGAATTTATTGCGCAGGCCAATGCGCGCTTGCTCGAAGCCTCGCCGCGAGAGACACTGCGATGGGTATACGACACATTTGGCGATGATGCCGTGATGGCGACGGGCTTCGGACCCTCCGGCGTTGTGTTGATGCAGATTGTGTCGGAGATAAATCCAGGCGCCCAAGTATTCTATCTCGACACCGACCTGCTGTACCCCGAGACCTACGCGCTTCGCGAC
>CAZRTY010000421.1:0-1904 GCA_964603055.1 uncultured Rhodothermales bacterium
GCGCGCGACGAAAAACGCGACATGCTCTATCTGAGCATCAACGGCATCGCAGCGGCAATGCAAAGTACTGGATGACGTAGTACTGGAGGACGTAGTTCTTGAGGCCGCATCGCACGCCGCGGTCGACCCTAGCCGTCGCTGACCGTGGCGCGGTGCATCTCCTCGATCGAGGTCTCGCCCATCCGGACGAACTCGCGGGCCGAGTCGCGCAGCGTGAGCATGCCACCGCGGATCGCCGCGTCGCGCAGGGCGTCTTCGTCGATATCGCCCTTCGCGTCGATGATGATCTGCCGGATCTCCCGCGTAAACGGCATTGTCTCCGTGACGGCGCGCCGGCCGGTATAACCGGTACCTTTGCATCGCTTGCACGACGTCGTCTCACCCGGCGCGTAGAACGTGGTCTGCTCGTGCGGGTCGAAACCGAGATATGCGAGATATTCCGGATCGAGGCCGGTCTGCGGCCGCCTGCAATCAGGGCACAACTTCCGGACGAGTCGCTGCGCAGCGACGAGGTTTACGGCGTAGGCGATCAAGAACGGCTCGATGCCCATCTTGTACAGACGGCTCACGGCACTCGGCGCGTCGTTCGTGTGCAGCGTCGAGAACGTCAGGTGACCGGTATTGGCCAGTTTGATGGCAAGCTCGGCGGTTGGCCGATCGCGCATCTCGCCGACCATGACGATGTCGGGGTCGTGCCGGAGGATGGATCGCAGCGCCTCTTCCAGCCCGAATTTGTGCGTCAGCTTCAACTGTCGGACACCCGGAAGTACGTACTCGACCGGATCTTCGACAGTCAGCACGTTCTTCTTCGGTGTGACAACCTGATGCAGCGCCGCGTAGAGCGTGGTCGTTTTACCCGAGCCGGTCGGACCCGTGAGGATGACCATGCCATGTGGCTTGCTGATGGCTTCGGTAAACTGCCGGAGCGCCAGTTCCTGGAAGCCCAGCTTTCGAAAGTCGGTGACAACCTTGCGGTCGTCGAGGACGCGAAGCACGATGCTTTCGGCCCGCAGCTCGTGGTTGGCGCTCATCAGCGGCATCACCGAGACACGGAATCGGATCAGTGTGTTGTCGATCTTGCGCTGCAGGAAACCGTCCTGCCCCATGTCTCGCTCGAAGCGGTCGATGTTGATCGCATTATCCTTGACGACGGCGAGGAATGCCTCGGGATGCACGCGCTCTTCGACATGCCAGCAGTTGAGCTCCCCGTTGAGGCGCATGTGGATTTCGATCCGGTTCTGCGCATTGGGGAAGATGTGGATGTCGGATGCGCCCTGGCGCACCGCCTCGACGAGCGTGGCTTCGAAGAGGTTGATGAGCGTCGACCGGTTGATCTCGGCGTCGAGCGCGTCTTCATCGACGAGGCCTTCCTGATCGTGGGAGAGCCCGAGATCGAAGGCAAGGTTGTCGTCGCTGATGCGCTCCAGATACTCATTGCGCGGCGCGAAGGCATCAATTACGAGCGCCTTGATGGTCGACTCCGGCACGTAGACGAGCTCGACGATGCCAATCTTGAGATGCTTGGCAAACTGCTGTACCTGCGTGGCCGACGGGTCATACGCGCCGAATACATACCGCGGCTGGCCGTCGACCTGCTGAACTTTTATCGGCAAGACGCCGAGATCACGCATCGTCTGCCAGTCGGTCTCGGTGAACTTACGTGCCGACTGCAATCCGTCGATGACCTTCAGCGCCTCGTCTACATTTAGCTGATGCGTCTCGAAAGCATAGACTTCCGCAGCTTCGGCATACACCGCCTCTCGGTCGACGTCATTTCGACGAGCTACGGCGCGCCAGAGCATCTCTTTGCTGCCGGCACGCTGCTCGCGGCGCCACGCCACCCACGTCTCCTGCACCTGCTCAACGCTCACCACCTGCTTGAACAGCAGCATAATGACGACGCG
>CAZRTY010000422.1:0-1902 GCA_964603055.1 uncultured Rhodothermales bacterium
AGGCGCTCTGTCTGATCAATCGGCGTCGTGCCGACCGATTCCAGATAGCCGTTGACGTCGGCCGGCCGCAACGTCTGCGCTGCAACACGCTTCCGTGTCTCGCGGATCGCCGTTTCTTTCTCATCCAGCCGCGCCAATCGCTCGGCTGAAGCGAGGCCCAGGTCATAACTCAGCCGCGTTAGCCGCTGATCAGCGTTGTCCTGGCGAAGCAAGATTCGATGCTCCGCCCTCGAGGTGAACATGCGATACGGCTCTTCCGTCCCCTTGGCCACCAGATCATCGATCAACACACCGATGTAGGCTTCGGATCGTTTAAGGACTACTGGATCGCGACCGTTCAGCCGCTGGACGGCGTTGATGCCGGCTATTAACCCTTGCGCGGCGGCCTCTTCGTAGCCGGTCGTCCCATTGATCTGCCCCGCAAAAAAGAGCCCATCTACGAGCTTCGTCTCAAGGCTATACCGAAGCTGATAGGGTGGGAAGTAGTCGTACTCGATCGCATAGCCGGGCCGAAGCACATGCACATTTTCCATCCCGCGAACGCGCCGTAACGCATCGAACTGGACATCTTCGGGCAGGCTCGTCGAGAAACCGTTGACGTACACCTCGTAGGTGTTTACGCCCTCGGGCTCGAGAAATAACTGATGACGCTCCTTGGTCGCGAACCGGTCGATCTTGTCCTCGATCGACGGGCAGTAACGTGGCCCCTGCCCGGCGATGCGCCCGTTGAACATCGGGCTGCGGTCGAAGCCAAGTCTGAGCTGATCATGTACCTCTGGATTCGTGTAGGCCAGCCAGCACGAAATCCTGTTCGAAGGAAGCGCGTCGGAGAGGTACGAAAAGGGCGACGCGTTGGGATCGCCGGGCTGCTCCTCCATCACCGAGTAGTCGATCGTCCGGCCATCCACGCGAGGCGGCGTGCCGGTTTTTAGGCGACCGGATTCGAAGCCGAGGCGCTCGAGCGAGGCCGTCAATCCGACGGAAGCACGCTCGCCCATCCGTCCGCCACCGTAACGGCGCTCGCCAATGTGGATCACGCCGTTCATGAACGTACCACTCGTCAGGATGACGGTCGGTGCGTGGAATACCTGGTCAGTCTGCGTCCGAACGCCCGTGACACGTCCATCATCGCTCAGGATATCCATCACCATATCCGACCGCATTAACAGGTTCGGGATGGATTCAAGCTCCTGCCGAACCGCGTCGGCGTAGGCCATCCGATCGCATTGCGCACGCGGACCCCAGACGGCCGGCCCTTTGCGCTGATTCAGCATGCGGAATTGAATGCCCGCGCGGTCCGTGACCACGCCCATGATGCCACCCATCGCATCGATCTCCCGCGCGATGTGGCCCTTGCCAATACCCCCGATCGCCGGGTTGCATGACATCTGCCCGATGGCCTGCAGGTTCATCGTCACCAGCAGCGTGCGGGCGCCCATGCGTGCCGATGCGGCGGCCGCTTCAGAGCCGGCATGGCCACCGCCAACTACGATAACGTCGTATTCGAAGTAAGACATAAGATTATTCGGTCCAGAACGGGAGGCCCTAACGCCTTCTCCGCCTGCGTGGTCCACCTGCGACAAATCTTGAGACGACTGTCAGGTAGACGGCTGTCATCAAAACGTCTGTCACCAAAACGTCTGTCATCAATAAGCCTCGTGAGAAAACGTCGATACGCCGACATCGATCCGGGCACCGGTCTTCATCCAATGGGTCGACAGTGTTCTTTATCCAGCACACTTCCATGGACGAGCGAACGAGTTACGACCCAAAGGCTACCGGCAAACCGGCCGGTCGCTACGAAGAACTATCCGCACTACTCGGCGGACGGCTCTACCGAGCAATCGGGTTACTGTTCGTGCTGGCATTGTTCTTCCGGTACTTCGACACGCTCTCGCGGGT
>CAZRTY010000423.1:0-1901 GCA_964603055.1 uncultured Rhodothermales bacterium
TGTCGGGGAAGTCGCTCAGCGTGACCGGCACGCCGAAGCGGAAAATGTCGCGCAAGGCGTCTGACTTTGCGATATCGATATCCCGCGCGATGTCGGGTTCGCCGAGGCGCACCCACACCACGCCGCGGTCGTCATAGCCGGTAACGGTCGCGGCAACAAATTCCCGCAGCGACCTCGCCACGCGCATCACATGCTCCTCGACCAGCTCATTGTGCTCGGTGCCGGGCAGTGGATCGCGGCTGCGCCACCACCGGATCATCGCCTCGCCCGCACCTGGCTCGAAGATCCACCGATCGATGTCGCGCTGATGTGTCTCGGATGCGATCTGCGCCTGCATCGTATCGGGCATCAGCGGCAGAGCCCGGGCAACGTACCGCCGCGGAAGCTCGGCCTCGGGATCATCATCGTGCGCGCGCAGCACATCGAAATAGCGCTCGGTCACCCATTCGGGCACATCCATCGAGTCGAGATCGAGTGTCATCAACAGCGAGTCGATCCGCGCCGACCGCAACGTATCAACCGAGGAAGCCCCGGTAGCATTCGGCGCCGACGTCAGCATCACCACCGTCATCAGTATGATTCCGCGGCTCGTCACCTTCGCACTCCACCGTGTCGATGTAAGTCGTTTATACGTAGTGGCCTGTCATAGATAATGAAACCTCATCCGCACGCATGTGCAAGCTGCGACGACGAGCAAGGACGTGATTCTCTGGTCGGATTTTTTGCAGCCAAGTATGCGTGTTGCATGTCGTGGACGCATACCGGCCTCATCCATCCGGCTCATATCTACTGATACGGTGTCTGGCTTTAT
This sequence comes from uncultured Rhodothermales bacterium, assembly GCA_964603055.1. Taxonomy (GTDB): domain Bacteria; phylum Bacteroidota; class Rhodothermia; order Rhodothermales; family CAZKDQ01; genus CAZRTY01. The sequence continues at coordinate 812 of CAZRTY010000423.1, forward strand.
TGTATCTCCTTCGGCTGCACTATCTTGCAGCGGCCGAGACGGTCTTCTTTATCCGCTCAACTGAGCCGAACATAGCCGTGTCACCTCCACAGGAATGCACGCAACTGTTGGCCCGCCTCTCCGAAGGCGACGGCGCTGCGCTCGATGAGCTCTGGCCCTTCGTCTATTCGGAGCTTCGTGAGATCGCGCACATGCGGCTCTCGCGCAATCGGCCTGACGCCGCGCTCAACACCACTGCGCTTGTCCACGAAGCCTACATCCGTTTGACCGACGGCACGGCGCTCCAGCTGAAAGACCGCGGCCATTTTCTGGCGCTCGCCGCGCGTGCGATGCGTTTTATCCTCGTCGACCATGCGCGCGCACTCTATGCCGGAAAGCGGGGCAGCGGCCGCCGCGCCGTGACGATCGATGGGATTCAGATTGCGGCGGATGATCGCGCCGAGGATCTTCTGACGCTCAATCTTGCACTCGAAGCCCTCACCGAATACGACGAACGGCTGGGGAGCCTCGTTGAAATGCGGTTCTTCGGCGGACTTTCCTACGATGAAATCGCCGCCGTTACCGGCCGCTCGGTGCCGACCGTCAAGCGCGATTGGGCCCGCGCCCGAACGTGGCTTTACAAGCTGATGCAGAGCGACCGCGATGATGTGACGCCGTCATAATCCTGTGCCCCTCGATCGACTGGCATGATACCGTGGCCACGCGTAATCCGATATCGATGATGTACCTGACCCCATCATCACATGAAAAGCCTTGAGGCGGAGCGCTGGCGCCGGATCGACGCCCTCTTTGCTGAGGCGCTCGAACGCGAGGTGTCGGAGCGCAGGCACTTCCTCCGCGACGCATGCGGCGATGACACGGAGCTCTTCCGACAGGTCGAGGAGCTACTGAGGCTGGAAGCCGATGCCGGCGCGACGCTCGGAGAGTCTGTGGACGGATATGCACAGGCACTCGTTGCCCAAATCGACTGGGCCGCGCCTGACGACGGTCTGCCGCCCGGCTCAATTGTCGGCTCCTATCAGATCGACAGCGTAATTGGTCAGGGGGGAATGGGGAAGGTCTATCGCGCCTCGCGTGCCGATGGAGCCTT
>CAZRTY010000424.1:0-1898 GCA_964603055.1 uncultured Rhodothermales bacterium
TGCCGATTACGCTCGACGCGGGTCAGTATTCGTACGGCGGAGAGACGATTCCGGCACTAAGTGCATCCGCATCGCGGAAAGACGGGCGCATCCTGATTACGCTGGTGAACATGGATCCCGATAACGTACGTACGGTGGAGTCAACCCTTGAAGGCGAACGTCCCACGAGCCTGGTGGGCCGTATTCTGACGGCCGGCAGCATGAATGCGCACAACTCGTTCGATCAACCCGATGTGGTTGTCCCTAAGCGTTTTGACGGTGCTGAGTTGGACGGGAATCGAGTCCGCCTCCGTATCCCTCCTATGTCAATCGTCGCAATAGAGATCGAGTAGGCGCCCCGACACGCAGGAAGACCTCTCGGATTGAACCCGTTCAATCCCGCTATTGGACGGACCGTCTTTGCCATACAGCCCTTCGCGGGGTTTCATTAGAATAGCAGCGGCTGAAACGGGAGCTTCGTAAAAGGTTAAGCCGCCGTGAAAGTCGGCGCACCTCTTGTGAATAAGCGGCACGCGAAACACATGCGGCTTCGGGTGAACAGCAAACCGCTTCCAGATGATATCCAGTCTGGTACCGCGCGTGATCCTCGAGCATAGCGCAGTGGGGAAGCATGAAGACGAGGGTGGTACGATGCTTAATTGCCTGTTCCAGCTATTAAAAGAGCCTCCTACGCCAGGCGCAATGAGAACCGAGCGTTTCAAATGGGAAGGAGGAAGAGCTGAGTAAGCCGGGTGTGCGCACCTTTTTGAATTTTCTTATCGGAGGTCAACAGCGTTAGATCGCGTCTGGCGCGCCTCTTTTCGAAGTTTTGATGTCCTCGAGATTGTTGATCTTGTCTTAATGACGCGCTACATTCTGAAAAGCCGAAGCCATCGGACGAAAGCCCGAGACCAGATAAATTGAAACGCTTGTGTCATTACAAAAGCGCTTCAGTATCTTGCAAGGCGGCTCTGGAGGCAGGCTTGGTTGTGTCCTGTTGCCGAAAGGGAAGCGCTTTTGAGAAGAAGGGGTATAGGACAGCGATTTCTGGGGCAGTGCGGGGTGGCAACAGAGCTACCTTTTTAGGCCACATGCTTCATCACGCATAAATACAAGTAGAATCGTTATGCACCGATTCAGACAGTTTTTATTTCTGTTCGCGCTTGTGGTGATCGGCACCACAACTGCGGCCTGGGCTCAGACCGGTACCGTCCGCGGTACAGTGGTTGACCTGGGAGCCGGCGGACCGCTGCCGGGGGCGAACGTGCTCGTGCAGGGCACGAGTATTGGCGCCGCGGCCGACATCGACGGTGAGTTCATCATTCGTAACGTGCCTGCCGGGCCACAGGTGATCGTAGCCTCTTACATCGGCTACCAGCGTCTTGAGGTGCCGGTAGACGTTGTAGCCGGCCAGACCGTCGAAATCGAGATCGCCATGTCATGGGAAGGTCTCGTCGGCGATGAGGTTGTCATTACCGCACAGGCCCGTGGTCAAACGCAGGCCATTAACGAGCAGCTTGCTTCGCGTTCGATCGTGAGCGTTGTCTCGTCGGAGCGTATTCGTGAGCTGCCGGACGAGAGCGCCGCTGCGGCCGTGAGCCGCCTTCCGGGTGTTTCGCTCCAGAACGGCGACCAGATCGTTGTTCGTGGTATCGAGGCCAAGTTTAACACCGTCGCTGTGAACGGTGTGCAGCTTCCTTCGACGACCACCGACCGTACTACGGGCATTGGTTTCATTTCGTCGAACATGCTCGCCGGTATCGAGGTCTCTAAGACCGTTACCCCGGCCATGGACGCCAACACGATTGGTGGTAACGTCAACCTGCGCCTGAGGGAGGCGCCGGCTGGTTTCAACCTCGATGCGATGCTTCAGGGCGATTATAACATGCAGGACCGCACCGCCGGCAACTACCGGACGT
>CAZRTY010000425.1:0-1892 GCA_964603055.1 uncultured Rhodothermales bacterium
GCCGTTTTTGCTGATTTGAGCTCAATCCTGCGGCCGTACGCAGATAAACTCGACGTCAAGACCGACACACCGGACCACTTGTACGTTGACACGCACCATGTGATGAAGAACAAGAAGCCCCTCTTCTTTGGGGCCGTGCAAGTCAAGAAAAAGTATGTCAGCTTTTATCTGATGCCCGTTTACATGGAGCCGGCATTGCTCGACTCGGCTTCTGCGGCTTTACGGGGGCGGATGCAGGGGAAGTCGTGCTTCAATTTCACGACGCAGGACGCCGATCTCTTCAGCGAGTTGGCGGGGTTGGTCGATGCAGGATATATCCATTTCCAAGAACAGGGATATATTTAAATCCGGCTCATTGCGCGACGTGTACGGGACTGATGCCGCTCTAATCAATCAACACATCCTTTATGGCGATCGAATTATCGGACGAGGCCCGGGCCGAGCAGATCTTGGCCATCAAGCAATACTTCTTCGACGAACGCGAGGAGGATATTGGGGATCTCCAGGCCGGATTCTTCCTCGACTTTGTGCTAGAGGCGGTCGGTCCGGCGATATACAATCAAGCGATCAAAGATTCCCATTCGGCGCTGCAGCGAATGATCGCCGAGTTCGACACGACGTTGTACGTGCCGGAGGACGGTTACCGGAGGTTTGGCCAGAAGCGAAAGTAGCGGGCTGTAGCGGTACGTGAACAACGGCTCGGACGTGCGTGTGAGGACGCGTTGATCGTCGTTTCCGTATGTGCTACGAACATCGTATTTCCAACGCGAGAACGCCGGGGAGCGTGTCGCGACAACGAGGTGCGTTAGCGCGCACCGCCGCTCGCACCGCCACCCGCCACACCGGCCGTCGCGCCCGTTCCGCTTGCGATATTCGTCGTCACGGAGGTCGTCATCGAGGTGACCGTCGTACTCAGCGCCGCAGGCGATACACGCCCTCCATCCACCGCAATGATCCACATGAACTGATCCGACGGCGCCGCCTTCACGAGGTTGCCCGTCCGCGTGCTGCTCAAGCTGAATACGACTGCATTCACAAAATGCCGGTCGATATCGCCCGTGAGGTCTTCTGGCGATGCCTTCTGCAGGCCGCGGAGGTAGGCATGCCAGCCGCGGTAGAGCCGCTCGCCTTCCACAGTGCGGTGCCAGATTAGACCTGAGAAACACATCGCACCGATGCTCAACACGAGTGGCATCACTCCAATCGGTCCGGCGAAGGCAATCGCGGCGATCGACGCGGCCGTGAGGGGTATCTGGGCCAGAATGTTTGCCGACACCGCCTTCGAGTTTTCGGGATGCGTCAACTCTAAGCTGTCATAGTCTGCCTTCAGCAGCTTCTGCCATTTGGTGTACCACTTCTGGTTTTTCGACTTGTTCAGGTCGAATATTTTCTTGATCTCCCGCTCGCCATCCGCCATCCGGTCGACGATTAGCCGCACGACTTCCTCCTCCCAGTCGCGTAGATCACCTGGACTGGGTCGAATGTCTCCCAGATGAATCTCGAACGGTGTCTCCTTAGACAAGAACGACCGCTTCTCCTCGCCCTGCACGATCCGGAAATACCCGCGACGGCAAAGATCGAACAGCGTCGCCACTACCGACTGCGCGCCGACATAGAATTGCGAGACGAACATTGCCGCGAGCGCCGGCGGATGGTCGGATGGGGGCTCGGTGGTCTGTTTGGGGAGATCCTCGACGAGCTCTGGTTTGTTCGGGCGATAGCGCCGGTACACCATCCCGAAAAACACGACGGTCAACAGGGTCAGCACGAGTGAGATGTAGCTCCATCGCACCGCGCGCCGCTCTCTGCGCTCAGCCGCCCGGGCTTCCTCTTCGGCGCGCCGAGCTTCGTCGTCGAGAACTTGCGCGAGCGTAAAATCGGCGTCGTTAATT
>CAZRTY010000426.1:0-1889 GCA_964603055.1 uncultured Rhodothermales bacterium
AACGGCGGCACGCGCGACTGGATGGGGATGGACGACGGAAGCCGCGGCATCCCTGAGTCATGGAGCCAGGGTGCGCTTACCGACGTCAGCCCGATTCGCGCACGGCAAGATCCACAACTTGCACGGCAGGTCGATGAGCTCTCGCGCTCGTTCTCTCCGGTGATGACGCCATGGGAGACATCGGCGCCATTGAATCAGAGCTACGGACTTACGATCGGGAATGAAGTAAGGCTCTTTGGTCGTCCGCTCGGCTTCCTGGGCTCCCTCACATACGATCGTGATTTCAATACGTACGCCGACGGCACCAGCGCGACGTATCTGCTGACAGGCCGTGTTGCCGAAGTCAGCGAATTGAACGCGCAGCAATCGCTCGTCGACACCCGCAGCTCGTCTGAGGTCCTCTGGGGCGGACTCGCCACGCTGTCGTACCGGCTCTCGGATGCACATTCCGTCGGGCTGACGTACATGCACAACCAGGGCGGGACGTCCGAGGCGCGCTATCTGAACGGTCTGGTGCCGCGCAACTTCGCATCTAACCGGTACCTCGAGTCGCGCGTGATCGCCTTCACAGAGCGGCGGCTCCAGTCGCTGCAGCTTTCGGGTGAGAGCACGTTCGGCAGACTGGTTGCCAACTGGTCGGCATCGCGCTCGATGACGCGCCACGAAGAGCCCGACCACCGCTTCTTCGCGAACGACTACACGGTGTGGGAACGCGACGGCCGCGTCGACACCACGTACGCCATCGCGCTGTCAAATTACACGGCGCCCAGCCGGTATTTCCGCTCGATGGACGAGGGGGGATGGAGCCTGTCGTTGAACCTCGAGCACCCTCTCTCGCTCGGCGAGACAGATGGCCAGGTGAAATTCGGCGGCGCGTGGGATACACGCGATCGTGACTTCAACGAGCGGCGCTTCCAGTATCAGCTCAACGGTGGATACACGGGCAATCCTGTCGACTACTTCGCGCACGTTGGCGTGGTGGACAGTCTCGAGACGGCGAACGGCTACCGGTACCAGATTGCCAACTATATCATCGATGCGTCGTCGCCGCGGAACAACTACCTGGGCGATCAGCGCGTGGGCGCGGCCTACGGCATGGTCGACCTTACGACGCCGCTGGGCATCCGTGTGATTGCAGGAGCGCGATACGAGCTCGCCCGCATCCACGTGGTCAGCCGCGACGAAGCGATTGCCGACGCTCGGCTCGACAACGGCGATCTCCTCCCGTCGCTGAACCTCGTGTACGAACTCGGCGACATGAACCTGAGAGCCGCATACGGCCGCACGATCGCCAGGCCGACGTTCCGCGAGCTCGCGCCGTTCACCACGTTCAGCTTCATCAACGCCCCCACGCTGTCCGGCAACCCCGACCTCCGGCGGTCGGTGATCGACAACCTCGACCTCCGCTGGGAGTGGTTCATGCGCCCCGGCGAAGTTGCGGCCGTCAGCGTCTTCTACAAAAGATTCGCCGATCCGATCGAGCGGACCATCATCAACGACAACTTCGAGACCCGCTACCAGAACGTGGATGATGCGCGCGTCTACGGCGCCGAGTTCGAATTCCGCGCCGGCCTCGACCGCTTCTCATCATTCCTGGCAGGATTCCACATGGGCGGCAACCTGACGCTCACGCACGCCGAAACGGCCATTCCGCAGGAAGAGCTCATCAAGATCCGCGCCTTCGATCCGGCGGCACGTGCACGGCGGCCGCTTCAAGGGCAGTCACCGTTCGTGATCAACGCGGAAATCGGTTACGAGGCTGAGCGTCTGCAGGCGGGGCTCTTCTACAACGTCTTCGGCCGGCGCATCTCCGACGTCACGCTTGGCGGCACGCCAAACATCTACGAGTTGCCGTTTCACGCTGTCGATGCGGTCGTCGACGTGGCGCT
>CAZRTY010000427.1:0-1888 GCA_964603055.1 uncultured Rhodothermales bacterium
CTCGGAGATGCCGCCTCCCTGACCGACGGCCTGCCGTACAACCCTGAACTGGGCCCGTACGAAGTAGCCGAGGATGGAGAGTCGAGCGGCGTGAAGGACGACATGTGGGCGTTCACGAGCCGCGATGCGGGCCGTGACCTCCGGGCGGCGACGATGTTCGCGCAAGCGAGCCGCGCGCTAAGAGGCTACAACGACGACCTGGCCGACCGCGCGCTAACGCAGTCGAGACGATTGCTCGAAGAAGCTACCGAACTCCTGGAGCAGCAGCCGGAAACGGATAATTCGAGGGGCTGGGCGTCGATCGGCGACATATCGACCAACCTGCAGCTCTACATCTCAACAGGCGAGCAGCAGTACAAAGATCGGTTTGAAGAACTGCTCTGGCCGATCCTCGATCGCGAGGTCACCTTCGTCATCCTGACCGCTCTGCACGCCATCCCGCACATGGAGCCCGAGTACAAGGATCGATTGCGGCCATACGTGCAGCGTTACAACGACTACATCCTCAGCCTTGAGGAGGATAATCCGTACGGTGTGCCCATCGGTCTCGGCAACTGGGCCGGCGGCGGGGCGATCGTGAACTTCGGCACGACCGTCGTTTACGCGAACTCCTACTTCCCGGATATTGTCGACGCCGATCACGCGTACAAGGCAACAGGATGGTTGTATGGGAATCATCCCTACCACAACTACTCGCTGGTGGCCACCGTGGGTGCGACGCGGCCGAAAGAGGTGTTCTACGGAAATAACCGCGCCGACTTCTCGTTCATCCCCGGGAACGTGGCGCCGGGAATCCTCTTCAGGCAGCCGGATCATTTCGAGAACTACGACGACTGGCCGTTCCTGTGGGGGCAGAACGAAGGAACGATCGGAGGCAACACGGCCTACCTGATCTTCGGGCACGCCTTTAAGGATATGGTCACCCAGCAGTAAGCCAGATGACCGACCCGAGGCCGGTGCATTCGTACCGACCGAGGTAATACGAAAGAGCCGAGGCTGCAGATCGTTGCGGCCTCGGCTCTTTTATTATGTGCTGGAATCACGCGGCTGCTCGTCTCACGGACGAGCGGCGGCCTATTCGAATATATAAGCGATGGCCTCAGCGGCCTGCTCGAGCGTTTCGACTGTAAAGGACGCCATCGCATCCAGCTCTTTCAGCGCGTGGATCAGCTCCGGCGCGCGGACCAGCAGAAGCGGGATACCCGCCGAAACGGAGGCACCGGCGTCGGCAGCGGTGTTCCATTGACGGTACTTATCCCCAAAGTACGCCACGACCAGATCGCTGCGGCGCAGTAGCACGCGGGTTCGAAGCGTGTTGACGCCTGCTCCCACGAGATCGCGGAAACGATCGTCAGGCTGTTTGCCGAGGATGTCCTCGCCGACGTCGTCCGAGCGATCGTGCACTTCCTGCGGACCGACGAAGCGTACGGGAAGCCCGCGCTCGGAAACCAGCGCTCGTAGTTTATCACGCCACTCACTGTGGATTTCTCCAGCCAGGTAGATCGTGATCGAGTCTGCCATCTTTATCCTCCACATTCATCTGTTAACTGCAGAACTGATCGTACGCGTCGAACGGAGGGCGGCTCCAAACCGGACCAAGACGCCGCATCGCGAGGCATAGGCTTTCCATCGTCGGCAGATTTTTGGGAGGTCGGCTCCACTAATTGCGACGACGGCACGTCGGCCATGTCGATTCGCACTTTTCACCGTCGACTAACAGTGAAAAGGGATATTCACTTCCGGCCAACCAGATGAACGACGACGTAGCGCGATATCACGATGAACTGTCGGACGCCGACAGGTCGATATGCAGCCGGCTGTTTGGGATGATACACGAGGCTCTTCCCGACGCCGAGAACAAGGTCTGGCACGGGCATCCCGTGTGGTT
>CAZRTY010000428.1:0-1879 GCA_964603055.1 uncultured Rhodothermales bacterium
ATTGCCGGCAGTACATCGCTCACCCCGTTACCCCGCACCAACACCCCCCGGCTATGGGTTCGCAAGCGAAGCGTATGCTGATCATCGAGGATGATCCGGACGTCGGATTCTCGATGGAGGCTCTATTTGGTATCGAAGGCTTCGACGTCGACCGTGCGTTGGACGGGTTCGCCGGGCTCGATAAGATGATGACGCTCCCGCCCTTCGACGTCGTCCTCATGGATATCAACCTGCCGCTCAAAGGAGGCTTTGAGATCCTCCGCGAGGCGCGTCAACGCGGCGTCGACACGCCGGTGATCATCGTCAGCGCCCGCGGTCGCGAAGAAGACAGGCTGAAAGGATTCGCCCTCGGTGCGGACGATTATATGGCGAAGCCCGTCAATTTTGACGAACTGGCGTTGCGCGTGCGGGCCGTGTTGAGGCGCTCAGCCGTGCCGCAGGACAGTCAAGATCACATCGTGCGGGTTGGCAACGTCGTGGTGGACCTCGACAGCCACGCCGCGTGGCACGGCGATAGAGCCATCGCCTTTACGTCACTCGAGTTCTCCATCCTGCGGTACTTCGTCCAGCACCGAGGCCGCACCGTGAGCCGCCGCCAGATGCTGCGCGACGTCTGGGGAATGAGCGATGAAGTCGCCACCCGAACGATCGACCGGCACGTGGCTTCCCTCCGCAAGAAGATCGAAGTCGATCCGTCCAACCCGACGCTTATCGAGACCGTTTACGGCGTCGGCTACAAATTCCTGGGTTGATTCAGGCCCTGCGGCACGTTACGCGACGCCTCTGCCCTGCCCTCTTTCTGTTACAATCTTCGGGGCATGGAATCCGCCATTCGGGAGAAGGATACACGCATCACCACGCATCCGGGGTCTCCATGCCCGTCATCGAGCATGGCCCCGGTGCGAACTGCATCATCCAATCTTCCTTCCTGAATGGAACAGACATATACCGACCGGGACCTGCTGCAGGACCTGGCCATCATATATATCGCTTTTGCTCACGGCACTGATCAGGAGCTTTCCGACACCGAGATTGACATCATTGCCGAGCGCCTCCGGGCCTGGAATGAATCGCTCGACGGCGGAACGGCCCTTTCCGCCATCAAAGGCGCACTGACCGCCTACACGCACGACGAAGGGCAACGCGAGGTCAACCGCGCCGTGAAAAACGTCCGGCTGTCCGCCCCGGTTGATGTTCGGCGCCGCGTGGTGAACGACCTGCTGGATATCGCGATGGCCGATGGCGTCTTCCGCCACGCTGAAAGCGCCGCCATCAAGGATCTCGAAACGGCGTGGGACATCCGCAGCGCGGACGACGATTCGAACAATGGCTTCAGTGTCATCGACCGCCGCGAGCAGTACGAGGGATGGACGGCGTTGCACGACCTCGCACTTATTTATCTGGTCCTCGCGCATGGAAGCGATCACAACCTGTCTGCCGGCGAGGTCGAGGTGATAACGCGGAAGCTGGCCGAGTGGATGCCCGATGCGCCGGTGTCTGAAGTCCTCGACGTGGTCAAAGGTGCGATGGGCGCATACGCGCAAGGCGCCGACAAGCGGATGCTCGCAGAGTCGGTGGAAGCGTTGCGACGCTTCGTGCCCGAGCACCAGCGCCAGGTATTGCTGGACGACCTGCAGCGTATCGCCGAAGCCGACGGCGCGATGATCAAAGCGGAAGAGGAACTCATTATACGCTTGAGAGCCGCGTGGACGGGCGATGGGGCATAAGTCGGTGGCACGGGGGAGTGCGAACACAGCTTGGATAATCCCCGTCATCGGATCTGACGACGCCACCGCGCGTAGCTTCGCGGTTGAACGATCAACCTCCAGCTCATGCAACCGCTCGCCCGGCTTAACCGCTTCTTCTGGCGATATAAGCA
>CAZRTY010000429.1:0-1863 GCA_964603055.1 uncultured Rhodothermales bacterium
GATCCGTCGAGCCATCACCGGATGGCTCGACGGACTCCGTGCGTGCGTGGCTGGCTGGGAACAGCCGGAACGGAAACGTGAACGTGATCAATCGGCTCGATTTCCAGGGTGAGCGGGGCCTCTCTCCTAACCTTGAGCTGCAGCACTACTACGTGATCGAACGCGATGAGTCAGGCGCGTGGTCGGCGCCGCGTTCCGTCACCGGCGATTGGGGGTCATACGCGGCTGCAGCGTGGCATCCGGACGGCGATCGACTGCTTCTGCAAGGCTGGCAGAATCCGCACATCCACCCGGACCTCGAGCGCCGCAGCCATATTTACATCGCCTATGCTGATCAGGCCACCCCGCGGCGGCTGTTTTCGATCGACGGATATCATGTCGGCGCACCGCAGCCGTCGCGTGACGGCCGCACCGTGGCCTTCCTGGCGCAGGATGCATCTGATCCCGGCTACGCGCAGACCGAGCTCGGCGTCTTCCCGATCGACAATCCGTCTGCTCACCGCTTTCTCACGGCCGACTTCGACCGCTCGGTGCAGCGCGCACGGTGGTCGCCCGATGACTGGCACATCTACTTCACGGCGGCATCCGAGGGCGGATTCCCTCTCTACCGCACGCGTGTGTTCGAGGACGACCGGCCCGCGCCGACACCGGCCGACACGGTTGATGTCGACACGCTCGAAGCCGACCTCGATTCGTTTGAGATCGAAGCTCTCGATGAGACTTCCGCGAGCGAGGAAATTGTGGCATTGACACCACTCGACGGTGGCGTGCGGGATTTCGACGTCTCGCGGGCTAGCATCTTTTATGTCTACACCGAGCCGGCGAACCCGTACGAGCTCTACGCGGCGTCGGCGCCATTTGAATCAGCACGTCGGCTCACCGACCACAATGCGTCCTGGTTGGCGGATAAGCGCCTCAGCACGCCGGAACACCATACGGTTGTGAACGACGGCATGGCGATCGATTACTGGGTGATGCAACCGCCTTCGGGGACGGCGTCGGCGCCGCATCCGATGATGCTGCAGATCCACGGCGGTCCGGCGGCGATGTGGGGGCCGGGCGAGGCGTCGATGTGGCACGAGTTTCAGTACTTCGCCGCGCAGGGATACGCCGTAGTCTTCTCGAATCCGCGCGGCTCATCCGGCTACGGTCGCGACTTCCAGCGCGGTAATTTCCAGGACTGGGGAAGTGGCCCCGCCGATGACGTTTTGGCCGTGGCGACGGCAGCGGCCGAGTTGCCGTTCGTCGATGCGTCGCGCCAGGTGATGACCGGTGGATCCTACGGCGGATATCTCACGGCGTGGATCCTGACACAGGACGACCGCTTCCGCGCGGCCGTGGCGCAGCGAGGTGTGTATGACCTCTCCACATTTCTTGGGGAAGGCAACGCCTGGCGCCTCGTGCCGTCGCACTTCGGCGGCTACCCGTGGGAGGGCGATATCTCGGAGTTTGATGGCGAGGACCCGTGGAGGCCCGCCTTGATCGCAGCCGCTGCAGAGCCGGATACGCTCGAAGCCATGCTTCCCCTGCCGGCAGATGAGGAGGACGAGTCAGACGACGCCGACGCGTCGAACGGGTTCAATTATTTGGGGATGGATGACGATGGCGCCGAAGCAGCGGCCGCGCTTAGTTTCCGCGAGCGCCTCATCCTAAACTCCCCTCTCACCCACGTCAGCGAGATCGAGACGCCGCTGCTGATTATGCACGGCGACAGTGATTTACGGACCGGCGTCAGCCAGTCGGAGATGCTGTACCGAAGTCTACGGCTGCTGAACCGCCCCGTCGAGTACGTCCGTTACGGCAATGCCGACCACGAGCTCTCCCGCAGCGGCGACCCCACGCTCCGCCTCGACCGCCTCGTCC
>CAZRTY010000430.1:0-1838 GCA_964603055.1 uncultured Rhodothermales bacterium
CCATATCGAGCACGTACACGTTGCCGTTGCCGTTCATCGCGCCGGCCTGCATCACCAACTGAGCCGCCTCGGGGATCGTCATGAAATAGCGCACCATCTCAGGATGCGTCACCGTGACGGGGCCTCCGCGGCGGATCTGGTCTTTGAACAACGGGATCACGCTTCCACGGCTGCCGAGGACGTTCCCAAATCGCACCGACACAAACGACTGCCCATCATCCGCGCGCTCGGCGGCATTGCTTACGATAAGCTCGGCCACGCGCTTCGACGCGCCCATAACGGACGTCGGGTTCACCGCTTTGTCCGTCGACACGTTCACGAACCGCTCCACTCCCCACTCAAGCGCCAGCCGCGTCAGGTTCTGCACTCCGCCTACGTTGTTGAACACGGCCTGCTCGGCGTTATCCTCCATCAGCGGCACGTGCTTATGCGCCGCGGCGTGGAAGACCACATCCGGACGATACCGCCGGAAGACATGCTCGAGCGATCGGTAGTCGCGTACGTCGGCGATGATCGAACGGCGCTGCACATTCGGGAAGAGGCGCGCGGCTTCGCGATCGATCTGATAGATGCTGTTCTCGCCGCGGCCGAGCAGCAGGAGCGTCTCCGGCTCAAAACGCGCGATCTGCCGGACAAGCTCGGACCCGATCGATCCGCCCGCGCCCGTGACGAGGATCGTCCGCCCTTGGATATAATCGGCGATGTCGTTCGTGTCGAGGCGGACGGCCTTCCGGCGCAGCAAGTCTTCGACGTCGACTTCGCGGATCTGCGAGACCGACACGCTACCGCTGATGAGCTCGTAGATGCCGGGGATGATGCGGTAATCGACCTTCGCCTTCTGTGCGTGATCCACAACCCGGCGCACAACAGAGCCGGTTTGTGATGGGATGGCGATGATGATCTCGTCGACGCGCTGCATCCGGGCGACGGCCGGAAGATTGTCGATGCGTCCGAACACGCGCAGGCCCAGGTAACGCTCGCGCTTTTTGGACGGATCATCGTCGAGGAATCCGACGGGGAGGCGCTTGGCCTGTGGGTTGCGAAGCATCTCGCGGGCGATCATGGTGCCCGCCTCGCCGGCGCCGATGATAAGCACGCGGCGGCTACGCTTGCGTCCGCCGTTGGCCAGATGCGACCGTTCCTCGAAGAGCAAGCGGACCGTCACACGGGCGCCGCCGAGGAGAATGAGCGCGTTGACGGCTTCGATAAACGGGACGCTCCGCGGGATGGCCACGCCGGTGGGCATCAGGGCAAAGACCTGAAAGACGACCGCGTAGACGCCGACGCCGAACGCGAGGGATACGAGGTCGCGCAGGCCCGATCGGTGCCAGCTTCGGCGGTTGAAGCCCAGGTACCAGGCAATTACCGCTTTAATCGGCAGCCCGATAAGTAGGACGAGGGCGATGTCTGGGAGGTACTGCGCGGTCTGCGCTTCGAGTCGAACATAATAGGCCGCCACAAGAGCAAGCGACCAGAGCACGACGTCAATAAATAACTTCGTAAAGGGACCCTTCATGCTTCGGCCAATCATTAATTCGGCACGCTGATTACAACTACTGAGGGTAGAGGCAAATATATGGCCTAACACCCTGTATTAAAGTAACGGCTTAATTAAGCCCTGCCCATCACGAGGTGCGGAAAATAGTGCTGGAAAATACTACCAAGGTCGATTATGGCACTCCGCACCACCTCCGATGGGCGACAGAACATACGTAACGAAGCTGAAAGTGAAGCGTTACAAGTATGAAGTCGGAAGGAAACAGAGCACTTACCGAGGTCCCGATTTGGGGTTATGGGATATAGCGCGCAGATCATGCGCAGATGTGTGAGGATTGTGC
>CAZRTY010000431.1:0-1838 GCA_964603055.1 uncultured Rhodothermales bacterium
GCATCGAGCCGGTGATGGTGTCGGCATACATGATGATCTTGCCGTTGACGTTGCGCGCGGCGCGGCCGGCGGTCTGGATGAGCGAGCGCTCGCTGCGGAGGAAGCCTTCTTTGTCGGCATCGATGATGGCAACGAGTGAGACCTCGGGCAGGTCGAGTCCTTCGCGGAGCAGGTTGACGCCGACCAGGACGTCGAAATCGCCGAGCCGGAGGTCGCGCAGGATGTCGACTCGTTCGAGCGCATCGATGTCGGAGTGCATGTAGCGCGTGCGGATGCCGTACGAGTCGAAATAATCGGCCAGGTCCTCAGCCATCCGCTTGGTAAGCGTGGTGACGAGAACGCGCTCGCCGCGGGTTCTGACGAGGCGCACCTCCTCCATGAGGTCGTCGATCTGGTTCTTCGTCGGGCGGATCTCCACTTCGGGGTCGGGGATGCCGGTGGGCCGAATTACTTGCTCGACGAACACGCCGCCCGACTGTTCGAGCTCGTAATCGCCGGGTGTGGCGCTCACGTAGATCACTTTGTGCTGCGACGCCTCGAACTCCTCGAACGTCATCGGCCGGTTGTCGAGCGCCGAGGGCAGCCGGAAGCCGTGTTCAACGAGCGTCAGCTTGCGCGCGCGGTCGCCGTTGTACATCGCGCGGATCTGCGGGATCGTCACGTGGCTCTCGTCGATTACCAGCAGAAACTCGTCGGGGAAGTAGTCGAACAGACAGTACGGACGCTCGCCGGGATTGCGGTCAGACAGATGCCGCGAGTAGTTCTCGATGCCCGAGCAGTAACCGACCTCCTTCATCATTTCGATGTCGAACAGCGTGCGCTGCTCCAGGCGCTGAGCTTCGAGCATCATACCTTCCTCGCGCAGCACGGCGAGCCTCCATCGTAATTCCTCTTCGATGGATTTGATCGCTTTCTCCAACTGGTCGCGCGGCGTCACGAAGATCTTCGCCGGGTATACGGTGACGAGGTCCTCCTCGTACTCGACCTCGCCGGTGAATGCATCGATCACGCTTATCCGGTCGATCTCATCGCCCCAGAACTCGATGCGGTAAGCATTCTCTTCCATGTAAGCAGGGAAGATGTCGACCACATCACCCCGGACTCGGAAGCGACCGGGCTCGAATTCGACGTCGTTACGCGCGTAAAAGATGGAGATCAGGCGGTGCAGCAGCTCGTTTCGTTCGATGGTCTCGCCGCGCTTGAGCTGTACGATCTGCGTGCTGAACTCCTCCGGCGAGCCCAAGCCATAAATGCACGACACACTCGCCACCACGATCACGTCCTTGCGGCCCGAGACCAGCGAGCTCGTGGCCCGCAGCCGCAGGCGGTCGATCCGGTCGTTGATCGACATGTCCTTCTCGATGTACGTATCCGAGTGGACGATGTACGCCTCGGGCTGGTAGTAGTCGTAGTACGAGATGAAGAACTCGACTGCGTTGTCCGGAAAGAACGACCTGAGCTCAGCGTAAAGCTGCGCCGCCAGCGTCTTGTTGTGGCTCATCACCAGCACAGGCATGCCCGCATTCTGCAGGACGTGGCTGATGGTAAAGGTCTTGCCCGTGCCGGTCGCGCCGAGGAGCGTCTGATGCTGGTCTCCGCGCTGCAGTCCTTCGGAAAGCTCGGCAATCGCTCGCGGCTGATCGCCCATCGGCTCGAATTCGGCCTGGATGTCGAAGGCGCGCCCGTTATCAGACATATCAGGTAGATGAGTTGGCGTAGACGATACAACCAATCTCAGACGGCGCTCGGCCGATGCCCGTTCCGCGGTCCGGGCGAAGGAGCCGCGCATTCCGGCGCTCGCCGCACCTCGACACCTCATCCCACGAAAAAGCGCCAGT
>CAZRTY010000432.1:0-1823 GCA_964603055.1 uncultured Rhodothermales bacterium
GTGGTGAGCTACCAGAACGTGGCCTCGCACGACCACCCGATGTCTGAGGCCGTGCGCAACTCGAACTTCGAGCCGATCCTGGCCTCGTTCTCGATCGAGGCGCTGAGCCCGGACTCCGCGGCGTCCGTCGTCGAGGTTACGAAGCTCTTCACGACCGATGTGCCTGCGCTTGGTCTTCAGCAGCGACGGCGCACGCAGTATCAGGTTCGCCGGCTCGACACCGATCGCAGCTTCATCACCGACGCCCGCTCGTATCCTGAGAACATCGAGGTGCGCAACGTGCTGACGTACGAAGCGGGCCAGCCACCGGCGAACGCATCGACGGGGACGATCTCACTCGAGATGAACCACTCGATGATCCTGCTTCCCGAGGAGCCGATGCAGGCGCGTTTGTATGACGAGCGCGTGGGCTATTTCTCGATCCAGCAGAACGACTATTCGATCGACGATGAGCAGCGCGTGGCGCGCCGGCGGTACATCGCACGCTGGCGCCTCGAGCCGAAAGACCCCGAGGCCTACGCTCGCGGTGAACTCGTCGAGCCCGTCAAGCCGATCGTGTTCTACATCGACCCCGCCACACCGGAGAAGTGGCGCCAGTATTTGAAGCAGGGCGTGGACGACTGGCAGGAGGCCTTCGAGGCCGCCGGCTTCAAGAACGCGATCTATGCGCTCGACCCGCCGACGCCGGAAGAGGACCCGGAGTTCAGCCCGGAGGACGTTCGCTACTCGATCATCCGGTACTTCCCCTCGGATATCATGAACGCGTACGGTCCGCACGTGGCCGACCCGCGCTCGGGTGAGATCATCAACAGCCATATCGGCTGGTATCACAACGTGATGAACCTGCTGCGCAACTGGTACTTCGTGCAGACGGCGGCCGTCAATCCGGAGGCCCGCGCCCCGCGCTTCAACGATGAGGTGATGGGCGAGCTGATCCGATTCGTATCGGCTCATGAGGTGGGGCACACGCTCGGACTGCCGCACAACTGGGGCGCCTCGCACGCATACACGGTCGAGCAGCTTCGCACGCCGGGCTTCGTGTGCGAGAACGGGACGTCGGCCTCAATCATGGACTACGCGCGGTTCAACTACGTGACGCAGCCCGAGGATAACAACGAGTGCATCCATCCGCGCATCGGGCCCTACGATCGCCACGCCATCGAGTGGGGCTACCGGCTGATTCCCGGTGTCGACAATCCGGATGCCGAGCGGCCGATCCTCAACCAGTGGCTTGTAGAGCGCGCGGATGACCAGCGCTACTTCTACGGACGCCAGACGAGCACGACGATCGACCCGCGTGCACAGCGTGAATCCATCGGCAGCGACAACATGATGGCGAGCGAGCTCGGGCTTAAGAACCTGAAGCGGATTGTGCCCAACCTCGTCTCATGGACGGCCACGCCGGGCCGCAACTACGACGACCTGGCCGAGCTCTACAACGCCGTTATCGGCCAGTGGAATCTGTACACGACGCACGTCACGACGAACGTCGGCGGCGTCTTCGAGACGTATAAAACGTCGGATCAGGACGGAGCGGTGTATGAGTACGCGCCGAAAGAGCAGCAGCAACGGGCGATGGCGTTCATCAACGAGAACGTCTTCTCCACGCCTGAATGGCTGCTCGATGCCGACATCCTGAGTCGGATCGAGCACGGCGGTGTGATCGAGCGCGTGCGGGGCATCCAGTCGCGCGTCCTGAACTCGCTGCTCGATCCCGAACGGATCGCTCGGCTCATCGAGGCCGAGACCTGGAACGGCGCCGAGGCATATTCAGCCGTGGATATGTTTGGGGATGTCCGCTCCGGCATCTGGGGCAGCATGCG
>CAZRTY010000433.1:0-1820 GCA_964603055.1 uncultured Rhodothermales bacterium
TTGGCGCTATCGCTCGCGCTCACTGCGTACGCGCAAGATTCGCATACAATCACATCACCCAACGGCCGCATCGAGGTCAGGGTTACGACGGAAGATCAACTTTCGTACGACGTATCGTTCGACGGCAAGCCGTTGATGGAGGGAAGCACGCTGTCGATGACGATCGACGGGCGGACAATCGGGCAGACGGACCGTGTGACAGGAGCTGAAACGCGGCAGGTCGATCAGATGATCGATGTGCCGGTGCCGCTGACGCACTCCAGGCTGCGCGAGGCGTATAACGAGCTCACGCTTCGGTTCGACGGTAATTACGCCGTCACCTTCCGCGCATACGATGAGGGCGTCGGGTACCGATTCGAGACGTCGTTTGGAGGCACGGATCTGACGGTGGACGATGAGTCAGCCGAGTTTCGTTTTGTGGGAGATCCCGATGTCCACTATCCGATCGAGCCGGGATTCTGGTCGGATAACGAACGGCACTTCCTGCGCTATCCTCTGGCCGACCTCACGGCGGATTCGCTGGGCAGCATACCGGCCGTGGTGGATGTCGATGGAGTCAAAATCGCCCTGTCGGATTCAGATCTCGCCGATTACCCCGGCCTCTGGTTCCGCGGCACCGGATCGAGTGCGCTTACGGCGGCCTTTCCTCCGTATCCGCTCGAAGAAGAGCACCAGTACGATCGCGTGTTCGTCGTGTCGAAAGGAGCCGACCACATCGCCGTGGTCAACGGCACACGGACCTTCCCATGGCGGCTGATGGCGATCGCCGAGCGCGACATAGACCTGCTCGATAACTCGCTCGTCTATCTCCTCGCTTCGCCTTCTAAAATTGTGGACACGAGCTGGATTCAGGCGGGCAAGGTTGCCTGGGATTGGTATAACTTCAGCAATCTTTATGGCGTCGATTTCCGGGCGGGCAGCAACAACGAGACCTATCGGTACTTCATTGATTTTGCGTCGCGTTTCGGCATCGAGTATGTCATTCTTGATGAGGGATGGTATGAGCTGGGCGATCTACTGGCCGTAGTGCCCGAGATCGACGTTCCAGGGCTGGTGGGGTATGCCCGAGAACGGGGCGTAGGCATCATTCTGTGGGTCGTCTCAAAGACGCTCGATGATCAGCTCGAGGAGGGGTTCGACCAGTTCGCCGAGTGGGGTGTAAAGGGCGTCAAGGTCGATTTCATGCAGCGCGACGACCAGTTGATCATCGAGTACTACCAGCGCGTCAACAAGGCAGCGGCCGATCGTCAGATGCTGGTCAACTATCACGGCGCCGGACGACCCGCGATCATGGCGCGTACATGGCCCAATATCATCGGAGTGGAGGGGGTCGTCGGGCTTGAATACAACAAGTGGAGCGACCGGGCAGCACCGCCGCATAACGTCACGATACCTTTCACGCGGATGCTGCTCGGCCCGATGGACTACACGCCGGGTGCGATGCTGAACGCACAGGAGGAGGACTACGCTGCCATCCATCGCCGCCCGATGAGCCTCGGCACCCGCGTACATCAGCTCGCGATGTACGTGATTTATGAGAGCCCTATGCAGATGCTGGCCGATAGTCCGTCGAACTATCTGAGTGAGATCGAGATGATGGACTTCCTCGGGCCCGTGCCTTCGGTATGGGATGAGACAGTGCCGCTGGCCGGCGAGATCGGCGAATATGTAGTGGTTGCCCGCCGCACGGGCGACGAGTGGTACGTGGGCGCGATGACGAACTGGTCTGAGCGCGAGATCGAGATCGACCTGTCGTTCTTGCCGGAGGGTTCGTTCACGCTGGACGCGTTCGAGGACGGCATCAACGCCGACCGCTACGC
>CAZRTY010000434.1:0-1820 GCA_964603055.1 uncultured Rhodothermales bacterium
ATGGCCTTTGTGCGATCGTCGATGAGCGAACGGATCGACTGCAAGTCGTCGCCGTCGGCGAAACGCACGTCGATGCCGAGGCGGGGCAGGGCAACCTTGAACTGGTTATACGTGCCGCCATACAGATAGCTCGACGATACGATATTATCGCCGGCGTGAGCGAGTGTCGTCAGAGCGAGAAACTGAGCGGCCTGACCACTGGACGTTGCGACGGCGCTGACACCTCCTTCAAGAGCTGCCACACGCTGCTCGAATACATCCGTCGTCGGATTCATAATCCGGGTATAGATGTTTCCGAACTCCTTCAGCGCGAACAGATTTGCGCCGTGGGCGGCGTCCTTAAAACTGTAGGAAGTAGTCGCGTAGATGGGCACGGCGCGTGCCTGCGTCGCCGGATCGACCTGCTGGCCTGCGTGGACCTGCAGGGTCTCGAAGCGATAGTTGGGGGCTTTCCCGTTCTGACTCATTTGTGCAGCTGTGGATGGTGGTAAGTGAACGTCAACACTCATCCAGTAGCCGGGCACGACTCCGAGGGAGGCTACAAAAAAGCCTCTCCCAGATAGGCGGGTAGAGGCTAATCACCAGGTCTGGTGAATGCATCTCTCCGCTCATCTTCCTCCGATATAAATCGGAGCAGGAGTTGGCACCATTTCCCCTTTGATGGGACGGTTGCCAGGGCGTCACGGGGCCTGATCCCTCTGCCCTTCTGGATGAGCTATAGACTTAACATCGTGTCATGGCCGTCGGTACGACACTTCCTATACGGGGTTCCATAAAATTTTTTTTCGGGTTTGAGGTTACGCCCGCGCGCACTTCGCGTCTTGCGACTGATTCCTCATCACAATCAGTCCCCTGTAGTTATGATGGCAGTAGAACGTAGTACGCCACGATCCTATCACAACCTCCGCGCCTTTCGGCGGGCCACCGAGTTTCAGTCCCACTTATTCTGGCTGTCGCGCTCATTTCCATCCAACTTGCATGCGAGCCTGATTCGGCCTCTTCGCCGTCACGCCTACAGACTTACCCGCGCGGTCTGGTACCTCTGGCGCAACCGAACAAATGACGTCGCGACTGAGCATGCGACAGCGGATGCGCTCACTGAGGTCGAGATGCTTCAGTATTACCTCTTGCGAGCCGAGAGCGAGGGCGTTCTGCGTTCAGACACCCGGGATGATCTTGAGAGCCGGCTAGGCGATCTTTGCGTCGAGATCAAGCGACTGCGGCGCTCGCTTGCAACTGCGGTCAGGTCGATCTGAGCAGTCACGTTGTTTACTTGAGGCGTGCGTCTTTCACGTGGCTCCTATCGGGGCCTGTGCGCTCGCGCGGGATCAGGATACAGGGTCCGCCGGAAATCGAGAGGCTTGCTTTCGTTCTCTGGCGGGTTTCGCTGATCGAACACGCGCTCTATTGAAAGAGAACACGTTCTGAAAAAGACCGCGTACTGAAAGACGCCGCCTACTGAAAAAGACTACGTACTGACGGCGGCGGAGGATCGTCGTCCGGCCGGTCCACGATTGAATTTGACTCAGCGAGCCGCGGCCTCGCTGTACTAGATTTTACGTCGCGGAGCCGGCGGGCGTAAGAGTCGCTGCTCATTTCGGCCGGCGCCCGCTTCGTTAGACTGAGTCACGAGGAAAGTCCTTGTCGTGATTCGCGCGCATCGTATTTGTCCTTCAGCCTCAAGCGGCGGCGTGCGACGACGTGGACACTTCCATCTTCAAAAACGACCTTCGCTGTCGCACGCGGAGTCGACACGATCGCCCGTCCATCGGCACGACGAATCGGATCGCACTCCGCACCTCGAAGATCAGGCCGTGTCA
>CAZRTY010000435.1:0-1807 GCA_964603055.1 uncultured Rhodothermales bacterium
TTTAGCTCGTCCTTGTCTTCGCTGTCGATCCAGCGGGCGGTCTGATACGGCAGCGACTCGAGCCGCACGTCCACATTGTACTCGACCTGCAACCGCGTCGACACTACGTCGAACTGGAGCGGGCCAACGGCACCAAGTACGTAGTCGGCACCGAATACGGGCCGGAACAGCTGGATGGCGCCTTCCTCCACGAGATGCACCAGTCCTTTTTCGAGGTGCTTCGCCCGCAGCGCGTGGTCGAGCCGCGCTTTGCGAAAATGCTCGGGTGCGAAGCTCGGGATGCCGGTAAACTGCAACGGCTCCTTAGCTGTAAACGTGTCGCCGATGCGGATCGTCCCGTGGTTGGGGATGCCGATGATGTCGCCGGGATAGGCGTGCTCGACGCCTTCGCGCTCCTGCGCCACAAACATGGTCGCATTAGCGATGCGGACTTCCTGATTACGCCGATGGTGCTGCACCTTCATCCCGCGCTCAAAACGGCCCGAGCAAATCCTCAGGAAGGCCATACGGTCCCTATGATTCGGATCCATGTTGGCTTGCACCTTGAATACAACGCCCGAGAACGAATCCTCGTACGGCGAAACCACGCGGGACGTCGTCTCCCGCGCCTTCGGCGTCGGCGCGATGTCGACGAAAAGATCGAGCAGCATCTCGACACCGAATCCATTCAGCGCGATCCCGAACAGCACCGGCGTCTGCTTCCCCTCGAGATACGCATCGACGTCATACGTATTTCCGGCTTCCTGCAGCAGCTGGACGTCGAAGCGGAGGTCGTCGGCGAGTGAGCCTACGAGGCGGTCGAGCTCCGGAGAGTCGAGATCCGGTAACGCGACCACCTTGTTCTCGGCGCCACTGCGGTAAAGATGGAGCTCACCGCGGAGCAGGTCGTACACGCCGCGGAAGTTCGAGCCGCGGCCGATGGGCCAGGTCACCGGCACCGCCTCGATCCGAAGATTATCCTCGATGTCGGATAAGAGCTCGAGTCCCTCGCGTCCGTCGCGGTCGAGTTTGTTGATGAAGGTGAGGATGGGCGTGGCGCGCATCCGGCAGACTTCCATCAACTTCTGCGTCTGCTCCTCGACACCCTTCACGCTGTCGATGACCATCAGGGCCGAGTCGACGGCCGTCAGCACGCGGTAGGTGTCCTCAGAAAAATCGTGGTGACCCGGCGTGTCGAGCAGGTTCAGCTCGTGATCGCGGTAGGTGAACTTCATTACGGATGACGTCACCGAGATGCCGCGCTCTTTCTCGATGGCCATCCAGTCGGACGCAGCGTAGCGCGCGGTCTTGCGCGCGCGGACGTCCCCCGCCATACGTATGGCACCACCGAGCAGCAGCAACTGCTCGGTGATGGTCGTCTTTCCTGCGTCGGGGTGGCTGATGATGCCGAAGGTCCGGCGGCGGTCTACTTCTTTCTTAAACGATGTTGATGCCATGCGGTGCGTCAGGGGATGATTGCGCCCCGACGAACGCGCTCCGCTCGAACCGGTTCGGCGGGTTCATTGAGTATTGGGCTCCGCGAGCGAGACGTTCGCTTGCATCACGATGATGCGGGCGTACATCCGAAAGATGCCGTGGACGTGCTGTAAATAGCGAATTGCCTCCGTACCAACGGTAATGCCGCTCTCCTTGACGATCTGCACCCACTCCGCGATCGTGCGTCCCGTCTGCTCCTCGATTCTATCAATCAATAACCGATCAGGCATTGGCTTCCTCCATATCAATCAATTTTGATGGTGGTATTTGCGAAAGGTGAGCCGAAATACAACGCCCGACGCCATAACCGGCGCCGGGCGAAGATCATCCG
>CAZRTY010000436.1:0-1802 GCA_964603055.1 uncultured Rhodothermales bacterium
TTTGTGTGTGCGATATCTCAGCCACCGTCGGGCTATCCCAATCAGCCACTTCGCACCAGCTCAGAGTACTGAGGGATCGCGGGCTCGTCTCTTCGGAACGGGCGGGACGCATGGTCTACTACAGTCTCGACGACGATCACGTAGCTCACCTTTACCAGCAGGCGCGAGACCACATTAACCACGTCTACGTCGAAACCAACGGGACTTTGGTGGCATGATGGAGCAAGCCGTAGTGGGTCCGTCGGCGAGTCGCTTTCCGCTGCCCGCCTTGATCAGAAGCTGTGCGGAATGCCGCGATCTCTTCGACCATGCCCTACGTTCGACCGTGGGCATAATCTCCGTTCGGGTTGATGATCGAGCCGAGGAATTGCTCGTAGAATTCGACGCCTCGGAAACCAATGCTTCGGAAGTAGAACGAAGCGTGGCGGGTGCATGGGAAGAAGTGCGCTCGAAATACGTGCGCGAGACACTGCAGATCAAAGGCATGCATTGCAATGACTGCGCGCGGTCTCTGCAGGGTGGCGTTCGGCAGCTCGGAGGAGTCGAGGACGCGCTGGTCAACTTCGCGGGCGGTACGATGTCCGTTGCGTACGATGAGCACGTCGTCGATCTCGATGCGATATCTCGGCGAGTGGGCGAGTTCGGCTATGAAGTCGAGCATAACCACGAGGAAGCGGATGCACCGGAGGAGGGGCGGGGAGCGGTTGTAAGCTTCCTGCAGAGCCCGCAAACGCGTCTCACGCTGGCATCGGGCGCCTTGACGATTGTCGGCGGCGGCCTGTATCTAACTGCTGCGCCGGCAATCGGGTCGACCCTGCTCTTCGTGGCGGCCATCCTGCTCGCGGGCGTCCCTTTATCGCGGAAGGCGCTGCTAAACCTGCGCGTGAACCGGCATCTCGACATCAATGCCTTGATGACGATTGCCGTCATTGGCGCGGCGGCGATCGGGGAGTGGTTCGAGGCGGCAACCGTGGTGGTACTCTTCTCGCTCGGCGAAGCGCTCGAAGGGTTCTCGATGGATCGTGCAAGGCGCTCCATCCGGTCGCTCATGGGCCTTACGCCAAAGAATGCATTTGTCATTCGGGATGGGAGGGAGGTCTCCATTTCCGTTCGAGACATCGTCTCGGGCGACGTCCTCGTCGTACGGCCCGGCGATAAGATTCCCGTGGATGGCGTTGTTGATGTTGGATCTTCAGCCGTCAATCAGGCTCCGGTGACGGGAGAAAGTATCCCGGTTGAGAAGGAGCCGGGAGATGATGTTTATGCCGGCACGATCAACGGTGCAAGCGGGCTTCGTATACGGGCCACGCGCGCCGCAAAGGACTCCACCATCGCGCGGATCATCCACATGGTGGAGGAGGCCCAGTCTCAGAAGGCTCCTACGCAGCGTTTCATTGATGTTTTCGCGCGCTACTATACGCCGGCCGTCGTGGCTGCCGCCGCTTTGATTGCTGTCGCTCCGCCGCTTTTCCTGGGCGGCTGGCTCGACTGGTTGTACCGCGCGCTCGTTTTACTCGTTATAGCGTGCCCGTGCGCCCTCGTGATCTCCACCCCGGTCACCATCGTCTCGGGCATCTCTGCAGCTGCTCGAAATGGAGTGCTGGTCAAGGGTGGCGCCTACCTCGAGGCGCTGGGTAAACTTCGCGCGCTTGCCTTCGACAAAACAGGCACGCTTACCAAGGGCGAGCCAAGCGTCGTAGCCGTTACCCCTCTGAGAGATGGAGTTGACGAAAACACTGTCCTGAGATTGGCGGCCGCCGCTGAGCGATATTCCGAGCACCCGATAGGAGCGGCGATCGTCA
>CAZRTY010000437.1:0-1787 GCA_964603055.1 uncultured Rhodothermales bacterium
TGGATCCCGACGCGCGCGCGCGGATTGATCCGATGTTCGTCATTTCATGCATCGCATCTGCATCCCCCGTATGTCGGCTGGTTCTACCGACCAAGCATCACCCGGTCTCAGCGTTCTTCTGTCCGTCTATAACGGCGAGAAGTACCTGCGCGAAGCACTCGATACGCTCCTCGCACAGACGTTTGGCGACTTCGAACTCGTCGCCGTCGACGACGCCAGCACCGACGCCACGCCGGCGATCCTGCGCGAATATGCCGACGAGGATCCCCGCATCCGCATCATCACGAACGCGAAGAACCTCGGTCTGGTCAATGCGCTGAATGTCGGTCTCGCCGAGTGCCGAGCCCCGCTCGTCGCCCGCGCCGACGCCGACGATATCTATCATCCCGAGCGCCTCGCGAAGCAGGTCGCGTTCATGGAGCAGCATGAAGACGTGGGCGTCCTGTCATGCTGGTTCCGGCGCGTAAGCGAAGACGGCACCATGCGGCGCGTGGCCCGTCCGCCGACAGAGGATCACTTCATCCGCATCCGCCAGCTCTTTATGAGCAGCATCCTGCACCCCGGCGTCATGTTTCGGACGGACGTCGTTCGCAGCGTCGGTGGCTATGATGCGGACTATCGCGACGTCGAGGACTCCGACCTCTGGGCACGCCTCCGTCCACACACGCGATTCGCCGTCCTGCCTAAAATCCTGGTCGACTACCGGGTACATTCTTCATCGATCATGCAGACGCGCGACGAGGCGGCGCGCCGGCGCAGCATCTCGGTGAACCAGCGGCTGATCTCCGAATATCTCGGACGTGATGTCGATTTCGAGCAGGCCGCGGCGGCGGTCCCGCTCTTCCAGGGATTCACGATGGTGGATGCCGAGAAAGTACCCGCCGGCCTTGAGCTATTATCGGAAGTTGTCGACCGCGCTCGCCGCATAGAGGAAGAAAGCACCGTGCATTATCTGATGACGGAGCTTGCCGCGGCGCTCGAGAAGCAGGCGCATCGGTATCGGCGGAAAAACCCCCGGCTTATGGCTTCCCTGTTATGGCACGCCATGCGTATGAGTCCGGCGCCGCTCTCCCGCGGTGCGCTCGGGATCGGCGCACGGGTGCTGGTTGGGCGCGCCTGACCGGATGACACCAGCACTCGAGGTGTTCCGCCGGGCAATGGGCCGCATGCGGCACTGGCACCGGGCATTCATCAAGCGCTGCGTGGATGCCGGCGTGCCCGCCCGTCGATTCGGCTACCGATACGTTCGTTCTGCCACCCCACGAGAACTGCACGACTCCCAGAGCGGAGATGTGCTGAAGTTCGAGCCCATTCATGCCGAGAATGTGGCCCGGAACCCGCTTCCGGTCAACATTCCCAATCGCGATCAACTTCCGGCGGAGCGAGGCTGGTGGCATTACTCGTTTCATGACGTACCGTCTCGGACGAGTACACCGACGACCACCTGGACGCTCGCCGACTGCCGCGTCGTCACCTATCTGCGTCCGGATAACGGCGACTTCTGGGTGGGAATACTGACCGGACAAGACCGTGCACTGTCGCTTCGCGAGTTTCATTTCCGCGAAACCCATCGGCAGGCACTCCTCTCGTCGCCCAGGCCGCTCAAACTGGAGCGCGCCACGTGGCTCCTCGAGCGCGTCTACAATAACTACTCGCACTGGCTCACCGCGCATTTGCCGAAGTTCTTGTTGATGAAGGAGAGGGGGGAGCTAAGCGACGTACTGCTCCCGGCGCAGCGCCCTCGTTTCGTTGACGATTCGCTGAGGATGTATGGGATCGAGCCGGCG
>CAZRTY010000438.1:0-1776 GCA_964603055.1 uncultured Rhodothermales bacterium
CGTTCTTCGCGCCACGTCTACG
The DNA here is from genome assembly GCA_964603055.1 of uncultured Rhodothermales bacterium. GTDB lineage: Bacteria > Bacteroidota > Rhodothermia > Rhodothermales > CAZKDQ01 > CAZRTY01. The sequence goes on from CAZRTY010000438.1 coordinate 23, forward strand.
CCGGCGTTCCGCTTACGCTGCTTTTCGTTGCGGCATGGTCCATTTTCCCGTCGCCATCCGCTCACCTTTCTGAGATAACCGCTGCAGCATCAGCGGCCGACTCCACCGTCACGCCGGCACCTGACTTCGAGCTCACCACCCTCGCGGGCGAAACGTTTCGCCTCACAGAGCAGCAGGGCCGCGTCATCGTCCTCAACTTTTGGGCGACGTGGTGCCCGCCATGCCGCGAGGAGATCCCTGAATTCGTTGAGATGCAAGAGGACTTCGGCCGCGACGACGTTCTCTTCGTCGGTGTCTCCCTCGACGACATGGACGCCGATTACGTCCGCGCGTTCGCCGATGAGTTCGAGGTCAACTACCCGATGATGATCGACGACGGCTCGGCAGATGGAGCCTACGGACCGATTCGTTCGCTTCCGTCAACTTTCTTGATCGACAGAGTCGGAAACGTGCAGGGCTATGCACCCGGTCTTGTAACGCGCGAGATGCTCGAGCCGCTTATTATGAATCTCGTCGCCGGTCGGTCGATCGATGCACAGGTCGACGAAGAGGGGAGGTAACCATGGCCGCAACCTCTATAAACTCCGTCAAGGAAGCCTGGAATCGTCCGCGGATGCTGCTGGCCCGGCGGGTGGGGTACTGGCTGCTCATCGCCGTCGTCATCTTCTTCGTCTATCGGCGGTTCGCTCCTTCGGTCGATCTCGACGACCTCGGACCCGCGCCGCCGCTCGAGATGGCTACGCTTGATGGTGAGACCGTACGGCTGGCCGATCTTCGTGGCCAGGTCGTTGTCGTGAACGTATGGGCCACCTGGTGCATGCCGTGCCGGATCGAGACGCCGGGGTTTGTCGACCTCCAGTCGGAGTTCGACGGGGACGTTCAGTTCCTTGGCCTTTCCACGGACGACTCCGATGCCGACGTACGCGCGTTCGCCGAGGAGTACGACGTCAACTATCCCATGCTCGTCGGCCCGAATTATGCCGGGACGGGATACCACGTGCCGCTTCTCCCCACCACGATTTTGATCGATAGGGATGGACGTATGCGGTTCTGGCACGAGGGCCTGCTCCTCGCCCACGCGCTGCGCCCCGCGCTCCGAACGCTCATCAACGAATAGTCGCGGCGTTTGACTCGCCGATCCCAGTCCGCGCTCAGCAGATCAATGCCCCATCGCCGTAGTTCGCTTTCCATCCGTCGCCTGGTCATCACCACACTCGTGCTGATTGGTGCCTGGCTCGGCATCAACGCCATCCTTGACCAACAGCCGTCGACGGACACCATCGCGGCGCTCGTCAGATCCTCAGGTGATTCGGCCCCGGCCGCGCCTGATTTCGTGCTCACGACAATCGATGGCGACGAGTTCAGGCTGGCGGATCATCGGGGGCGAGTGGTGGTGCTCAACTTCTGGGCGACGTGGTGCGCACCGTGTCGCTACGAGATCCCCGACTTTATCAGGCTTCAGGATGAATTTGGAGCGGGGGATGTCGTCTTCGCCGGTGTCTCCACAGAGCGGCGCAATCGAGCCGGTGTAGCGCACTTCGCGACCGAGATGGGGATCAATTATCCGATCATGATCGACGATGGTGCCGCCGACCGCGCCTACGGCCCGATCCTTACGATGCCGACCACCTACCTGATCGACCGAGACGGCTTCATCCGCGCACACATCCCAGGAATGATCTCTCGTCAGATGCTTGAGCCCGCGCTGGATCTCATGGTGGCGCAGTCGGCGGAAGGCTCGTTCGAGTGATGAC
>CAZRTY010000439.1:0-1771 GCA_964603055.1 uncultured Rhodothermales bacterium
TAGTCTCCGGAGTTATTGCTCTGTCGAACCTGAACAAACCATCGGCCAACTGGAACCAGGCACCCAGAGGGCATCTTTACGAGGTCGCATCTGCACATCTTTCCCGTCCATCAGGCAGATCTTGCCGCGCGATGTCCGTCAAAGTCCTTCATACCGTTGCTCTAATCCGCATCGATAGCCGATGAGAATCGTTCAGCCCGGCATCTTCATGTGGAACGTGGCCATGGTGGTGATCGTGGCCGCGGGCGTGGGAATGGCGATCGGTTCGACGCCCGGAATCATCGTCGGGGTCGCCGCCTTTGTCGTCGGCGCGCTGATCATTTCGCGCCGCCCGATTCGGCGCTGGCAGGCGGCACGGCGGGGCCTTGAGCCGGGGATCAAGGCGTGGTTCGAGGACCACGTGCCGCAGTATGTGTTGATGGATGGGGATGGCCGCCGCCGCTTCGAGCGCGACGCCGCGTTCATCCTCGATGAATGGCGGTTTGAGGCGGTGGGGGATGTGCGTTTGGATGACGCGCTGAAGGCGATGGTGGCGGCCGCCGGTGCGCTGCTCGTGCATGGCCGCCCCGAGCTCGAGCTTCCCAGCCGCCACACGGCGCTCTTTTATCCCGACCGGTTCGACGATGACTACCTCGCCGGAGGCCGCGGCTCGCTAGATGGCATGGCGCACTCGCAAGGGCCGGTGATTCTCTCCGTCGATGCGCTGCGTTCCGATTGGGCCAATCCGACGAACGGACACAACGTGGCGCTTCACGAGCTCGCGCACTTGCTCGACTTCAAGGGTTCGTTCGCGCTCGAAGAGCCGGAGATCGACGAAGTGGAACGACCACGCGGCGGCGACGACCTCGTTGCCCGGGAAATGCGACGGATTCGCGCGGGACACTCGATGCTCAGGCGTTACGGCGCCACGAACCGAGCCGAGTTTTTCGCGGTGGCGGTCGAGAATTACTTCGAACGCCCGGATGTCATGGCGAGCCGGCATCCAGAGTTATTTGCGGCGCTTCGCGGGTATTTCGGTTACGTGCCGAACGTGGCGCCGCTCGCAGCGCCGAATCAGGCGCAATAGGAAGTTACCATCGGTGTCGTGCGGGGTCAGAGGCTGGATGTGACGCCGTGCTTACCGGTGTAACGTTATGATTAGGTGCGAAAGGTCACTGAACCCACAGCGATGGCCACGGCTATAATCCGAGCGGTCGCAAAAAGGGCCGCACCAAGTTTGTTGTAGTAAAATGAGAGGGGGATACGAGATGACGATACGTGACATCATGACCGAGAGTCCGGCAACATGCACGCCCGAGACCAACCTGCGCGAGGTGGCGCAAATGATGGTCGAGTGCGATTGCGGCGCCGTGCCCGTGACAGGCACGAACGGCGCGCAAGGCCGGGCCATCGGTATCATTACCGATAGAGATATCGTTACGAGAGTCGTAGCGAAAGGGCAGGACCCGAGCGAGCGAACGGTTCGTGACGCGATGACATCATCCATCGTCACTGTGCGTGCCGATCGGGATGTCAGTGAATGCGCATCGCTCATGGAAGAGCACCAGGTGCGGCGTCTCATCGTGGTCGATGAGAACGAACGCGTGGTGGGCATTTGCTCACAGGCGGATATCGCGCTCCACGCTGATGCTCATCTAACGGGGTCTCTGGTTGAGGAGATCTCCCACGGCTCCTAAGGGAGCTTGCCGCGGCAGTTCGTTGCTCCCGCGGCAATTGCGGATGATCTTCGCCCGGCGCCGGTTATGGCGTCGGGCGTTGTATTTCGGCTCAC
>CAZRTY010000440.1:0-1755 GCA_964603055.1 uncultured Rhodothermales bacterium
GCGTTCCCGGCCGAGTACGGCAACGCGCTCTCGGGCGTGTTCGATATGTACTTCCGCAGCGGAAACCCCGACCGGCGCGAACACGCGGTTCAAGTGGGATTGATGGGCATCGAGGCGGCCTCCGAGGGGCCGTTCAGTCGGTCAGGTGATGCCACCTATCTATTCAATTACCGCTACTCGACGCTCGGGTTGTTAATGGCGCTGCTGCCGACCGATGCCCCGATCACGTACCAGGACCTCTCATTCAAAAGCGTATTCCCGACAGGTATCGGTCGGTTCGAGTTCTGGGGGATCGGCGGCCTCGATAGCCAATCGATGAAGGAAAACCGTGACCCCGAAAGCTGGGAGTACGATTTCTGGGACCGCACGCGGTTTGATCTTTCGCTTGGCGTCGGCGCAACCGGCCTGTCCCACCATCTCGTCGTCGGATCGAACACGTATCTGAGATCCACGCTCGCCGCCAGCCTAAACTGGACACGACAGGAGCAGGAACGGCTTGATGATGAGGTAACTCTGCGGCCGGATCTCATGCTGAAAAGACGAATGGGTCGCCTCGCGGCAACCTCGACGCTCAGCCATCGCTTCGGGCCGCAACACACCAACCGCACTGGCTTCACGGCGCAGCGCCTATTCTATGACCTGACGGTCGATGCCGCTCTGGAGCCGGCAAGCCCTGTTTCGCGGATTGCCGAGGGCGACGGCGGAAGCAATCTCCTGCAGTTGTTCTCGCAATCGAGCCTGCAGCTTCACCCGCGGCTGGAGGCGGTCGTCGGTCTCCACGGGCAATACTTCGCCCTGACGGAAGCGGCATCGCTCGAACCGCGTGCGTCGCTTCGGTGGTCGGTCTCAGAAAGAACGAGTCTCGGCGCCGGGTACGGCCGTCACAGCCAGATTGAAAATCTCCGCATATACCTTATCGAGCGTGGAGGTGAGCACCCGAACCGACGGTTGAAACCGACCGGTGCGCACCATGTCGTTGCCGGGGTAGACCGCTCGCTTACGCAGAACACGCGGCTGAAGCTCGACACCTACTACCAGTGGTTGTTCGACGTGCCGATCGTCGAAGATAGCTCGTACTCGATGCTGAACTTCGAGCAGGACTGGACCTTCAATGAGGCCCTCGTGAACGGCGGCGCCGGACGGAATTACGGTGTGGAGCTGACGCTCGAGCGGTTTCTGGCGGACGGCTGGTATTACCTGGTTACGGGTTCGGTCTTCAAGTCGGAATACCGGGATGGCCATGGTGAATGGCGCCCGACGCGGTTCGACCAGCGGTTTGCCGGCAATGCACTGTTCGGACGTGAGTTCGTGCTTGGATCGCGCGGCAATATCCTGGGCATCAACGTGCGCGGGATCGTCGCCGGGGGGAGGATGAGGAGCCCGGTGGATGAGAGAGCCTCGGTGGTTGCGCAAGAGGTGGTGTACGACGAGTCGAGGCCGTTTTCGGTGCGCGAGTCGGCGCAGATCATCGCCGACGTGACGGTGACCTACCGAATCAACCGTCGGAGCTTCTCGGAATCGTGGGCGCTCCAGGTCAAGAACGCGCTCGCGGCCACGGATACCGTCTTCGACTACAACTATCGGATCGGCGGCGTAGAAGAGGTTCGCGAGGGCTATCCGCTGCCCGTGTTGAGCTGGAAGATCGAGTTCTGAACGGGGCTGACATGAGATGGACGGCACATTCTCTGCGTCCACGCGCTCGATCTAAGGGCGCCCAGAGCGGAGCGCGGCGGAGTCCGTCCCGGCCGGTGGAGG
>CAZRTY010000441.1:0-1754 GCA_964603055.1 uncultured Rhodothermales bacterium
CTCCGCGCCGGCCACGTTCAGATCACCTATTACGCCGCCTTCCTGATTCTCATCTGGTGGATATCTGAAGGGATAACGTCGGCGCGCGGTGGCGAAGCAAAGTCGTTTGCGTTCTCCACCGGCTGGCTCGTTCTCGGATCGGTGCTCGCGGTGTTGATGGTGGCGCAGCCGTACATGGCCAATGCCGAGTACCGAGCGTTTACGATTCGAGGAGCGGCAGAAGGTGGTGGGGAAGGTGGCCTCGCGTTCGATTATGCGATGGCGTGGAGCCAGGGGTGGGGAGAACTCATCACGCTGCTCATTGCGGATGCGTACGGAGGCGGAGGCGCCACGTACTGGGGCCCGAAGACGTTCACCGCCGGACCGCATTACGTCGGCGGCATCGTCATCCTGTTTGCCATCATTGCACTCGTACGCAAGCGGAACGTGACTGTGTGGGCGCTCGCGATTTCCGTCCTCGTCATGACGCTCTTCTCCCTTGGTGAGCATCTCGAACCGCTCAGCCGATTCGCCTTCAATTTCATCCCGCTCTTTGACGCCTTCCGTGTGCCGGAGACATGGTTGAGTGTGATGGTGCTCGCGCTTGCCCTGCTGGCGGCGATCGGATTGTCGGGCCTCCGTTCTAAAGAAGAGCCACGCCGCGGTCAAGCTGCGGAAAAGCCGATCGCGCTTTGGGCCACGGCAGGCATGATCGCATTCGTCATCGTGCTGATGCTCGGCCGCGACGTCTTCTTTGATTTTGAGCGGGAGGGGGAGTTCGAGCAACTGGCCGCGCAGGTAGCGAGCCAGCGCCCCGACCTCTCCATCGACGATCCGCAGGTGCAAGGCTTCCTCCGCAGCCAGATGGCTGAGTGGCGGGCCGAGCGCGTCGACATGTTTCAGGGCGATGCCATGCGTACGCTGGTCTTTCTCATTCTGGCCGGACTCGTCATCACTGCCGTTCAACGCCGGAAAGTAGCGCCTTGGATCGGACAGGCTGCCATCGTGCTGCTGGTGGTGATCGACTTGACGGGCGTGGGCAGGCGGCACCTGAACAGTGAGGTTCTCGTGCCGGTCGACCAGCCGCAGGACCTGGTCGCTACGTATGATTTCGACCGGTTTCTGATTCAGCGACGTGAGGCCGAAGGCGGGCCCGGCCACTTTCGAGTGCTCTCTCTCGAGAGTGGCAACCCGACGACGAATGCCCGGCCGTCGTATCACCACGAATCGATCGGCGGCTACCACGGCGCGAAGCTGCGGTACTACCAGGATTATCTCGACAACGTCCTCTTTGACCCGGCATCCGGTCGCCTGAATCTGCAGGGCATCAATATCATGAACACCCGCTATGTGATTGCAGCGGGAGCCATACCGGGCATGAGCGCCGTGTACCGCGACGACCAGACGGGAATCAGCGTGTACGAGAATCCGAACGCGCTGCCTCGCGGGTTCTTCGTTGGGCAGGCACGTGTTGTTGAGGATGATGATGAGATGTGGAGGCTGCTTCGGACCGGCGAGGTTGACCTCCGTGAAACGGCATTGCTATCGTCGCCCGCCGACATCGAGACATCGCCGATCGCGCCGGGCGATGTAGATGTGGAACTGATCGATTTCGGTCCGCACGAAATCCGATGGCGAGTTCAGACGGATGCGCCACGCTTTTTCGTCGCGAGCGAAGTCTACTATCCGGCCGGATGGCTGGCTTTTGTAGACGACACCGAAACCCCGATCCACCGCGTGAACCATTTCCTGCGGGGCGTTGAGGTCCCGGAAGG
>CAZRTY010000442.1:0-1750 GCA_964603055.1 uncultured Rhodothermales bacterium
TAGCGAACGTCTCCGATGAGCGTCTGCGGAAGCGACATGCGCTCCCTCACGAACTCGCGTCCGTCGGCCATGCGCACCCGAAGCGTGACATACGCATACGTGATCTCGGATCGCTCCGTGGTGTCGAACTCGATGACCTCGGCCGTGGCGCGCTCGCCGGTCCGAACCGTCTCGCGGATATCCAGCCCGACGATAATCTGGTGGATCACCAGGAATGCCAGGATTGCAGGCAGCACCCAGAGCAGGCGCGCAATCAAACGTACGGTATCGGTCTTCAAGACAGGGCCGTGTTACGACGCGGGCGTACCAAGGAAGAGGTACGGCTTCCACGTATCATCCAGATTTCCAACATAATCGCGGATGAACATTACATGGCTTGGCCGGAAGGGTTTACGAAGAAGACGCATATTTGCCTCTTCAGGCGTGCGATTGCCCTTCTTGTTGTTGCAGCGTGTGCAAGCGGCCACCAGATTCTCCCACGTGTCTCGCCCGCCGCGGCTCTTAGGCACCACATGGTCGATCGTCAGCTTGTCACGGCCCGAGCAGTACTGGCAGCGGAAGCGGTCTCGGCGCAAAACGTTCTTCCGCGACAACATGATACGCTTGTACGGAACGGAGACGTAGGCCTTTAGCCGGACGATGCTCGGCCACGGCAGATGCGTCGAGGGCGACCGGATGACCCGTGAATTCGATGCTTCGACGAGTTCGGCTTTATGAAGCAGGACGAGGATAATGGCGCGCTCGACGCTACAAACCGTCAGCGCGCAGTAGTCCTGGTTGAGAACGAGGACGTGGCCGTTCATGACGTGCGGACATCCAGACTGGAACAGGGACGTGGAATGAAGGTGCTTCGTCCCCCGGCAGCAGCCGGTCGCACTATGTATATGAGGCCTGGTCGGAAGTCGGTTTCCTCCTCGCCGGGGGCTTTGTGGCCGCGAGACACCGGCCGGTTAGCGTTCGATCAAGCTGGAAATTACGGCAATACTTCACACGATAAAAGTTGCGTTCTCGATTTCCTCGCCCGATTACGCATTAACAATATCGCACCTCCCCAAACTCCCATGGAATCTTCCCCGCCGAAACCGCGCCGCAAGCAGAGCGGACTCATTCCTACCCGCACCCGCAACGGCACGCTCGAAGTGCTGCTTGTGACGTCGATGACCCGCAAGCGCTGGATCATCCCGAAGGGAAACATCGAGGCCGAACTCGGGCCGCGAGAAACCGCGCGGCTCGAGGCGTACGAAGAGGCGGGCGTTGAAGGAAAAGTCTCAGACGAACCCATCGGCACCTACATCCACGAGAACGGCAAGGGGCCGCGAAGCGTGGAGGTATACGTGATGGAGGTCGAGCGCGTCCTTCCCGACGACGAGTGGCCCGAATCGCGCTACCGTAAACGCCAGTGGATGGACATCGACCGGGCACGGCAGCTCATCCTGGAAGCCGATCTTGGCGAACTTCTCGGAAAACTGGCACGTGGGTTGTAACGCAGGGCTCATGAGGGCGAAACCTTAAGAGGTTTAGGCCACTTTAACTTTCGCCGTCAGTACCACAAAAGTCGTATCACAAAAAAATCCGCCGGCCGATGCAGAAAGCGTTACCACTCATTTTGCTGTTGATGGTCTTGCTCGCGGCAACGATGCCGCTTCGCTCGACGGCAGGCGCTGTCTCCATCGACAACACGCAGGCATACGAGCTGACGGCGGCCTACCCGAACCCGTTCAACAACTCCACCACGTTCAGCCTCACGGTG
>CAZRTY010000443.1:0-1745 GCA_964603055.1 uncultured Rhodothermales bacterium
TTTGTTGGGATGCGACGTCGAAGTACGCACGGCCCTCGAGGCGAGCCTTGCGGTTCACCGGCGATTGGCGGTCGACGGGCACGTAGCTCAGACGCGAGTTCGGCATGAGGCGCACGGACGACCCATCGTCCATCGATACGATACGCACTTCGTCAACACCCGTCGATACGACTTCGAATCCGTCTCGACCTTCAAACATGTCGCGTTCCAAAACGAGCACGGACACGGCTATGAACGCGACGACGGCAACGGCGGCCGGAATCCGCCATAACCAACGGACATTACGGCGTGAAGTACGGGAGCGAATCGCCGATCGATCGCGCGCTTGTGTTTCCCTGCCCTTTCCAACGCTGCTTTCGGCTCGCTCCGCCCACAGGCGGTCAAACACCGAACAGCAGGCTTCGACATCGACGGCGATATCATCCACTGCGACGAACTGCTCGCGCACCGCCTCGATTTCGCTCCGCCGTGCCTCTAACATCTGCTGCTCGTCGGGCGTCAACTCAGCGGCGCGGCCGGCACGTTCGAACGCCCAGAGCACCAGCAGCCGGCGATCCGGAAGCGCGTCTTCCCAGCGGCGGCGCATCGCGTCGTCTGCACGCGCCCAGGCTTCGACCGCTTCGCGGAGCTGGTCGTCATTCGCCATGGCACGGAGTAACGCTTTGCGTTCTGTTGCCGACGTGGGTTCGTTGAGGAATATGTCGATCGGGTCCTGCATCGGTGTGAGAGATGTCGAGCAGACGCGGAAGGCGTGCTCACCTTATAGGCCGCACTCAACCGCCTCGAAGTAACATCGGCTGTGTATTCATTTTATTGAGAGTCCTAACGACGTGATACCGATGGCGAGCAGCAGGACGAAAAACTGCTTGAGTTTGTCGAGCGCACGGCGCACCTGCATCTTCACGGCGGCCTCGGTGCTATCGATCATCCCCGCGATCTCCTCATACTTGAATCCATAGGCGCGGAGCTCCAGGATCCGGCGCGCCTTCGGCGTGAGTTGCGCGAGCAGACGATCAGCGTCGATCGCAGCGGCTTCGCTGGGCTCTTCGAGCAGGCCGTCCGGCATCGAACCCGGTTCGTAGAGCTGTTCTTTGATGGAATAGCGGCCGCGGTAGTAGTCCTGAAGCTCGAAGACGGCGGCTTTCATCGTGAACGACTTCAAGCTGGCTGCCTCGTTCAGGTCTTCGATTCCGCGATGCAAGCGCAACAGCGTGTTCTGCACCAGGTCGTCAACGTGGGCACCTCGCCCTGTGCGGCTCGTGAAGAACGCCTGCAAGATCGGTTGGACGTACGTCAGCACGGCCTCCATGGCCCGGCTGTCGCCGGCCCGCGCGGCTTCAACGGTCGGTATATCAGGCGCACTCGCCATTCTTATTCAAGCGCCTCGGAGCCGGCGAGGGCGGCCATGCCAGCCAGCATCGCCCATTTAAACCAGGCGCTCGCTCTCGCTATGCCTGCGTTATCGAGAGTCAGCGCCCACCAGACTGCGCCGAGCAAGAACGCGTCGGCAACGAGTACAATCGATAGATAAAGACTGCTGTAACCGAGCATCAGAAAGGGCACCGGCGTAAGGGAGACCACAATCACCGCGATCACGCACGCAATGATGACCGACCGTCTCACTCCAATGAGCAGCGGAAGGGTGCGTGCACCCGTCGCGTCATCTCCCAACACATCCTCGGCATCCTTAATAATCTCTCGTCCAAGGGTGACAAGGAACGCAAAGACCGCGGCCACCACACCTC
>CAZRTY010000444.1:0-1743 GCA_964603055.1 uncultured Rhodothermales bacterium
ACCCGCTCCATGATGGGGAGGACCGACTCGACATCGACCTCGTACGGAAGCCGGACTTCGACGATGGCTCGCGCGAAGCCGATGCTGCGGTTGCCGAAGATGCGGAGCTCACCGGCCGGCACCATCAGCACCTCACCGTCGAACTTGCGCACGCGCAGCATCCGCACGCCGATGTACTCGACCGTGCCCATGTCCTCGCCGATCTTGACGAGATCGCCTACGTGGATCGTGTCGTCGACGAGCAGGAAGATGCCGCCGATAACGTCTTTGACGAGCGTCTGCGCGCCGAAACCGATGGCGAGGCCCGCAATACCGGCGGTGGCGATGAGGGCGCCGACGTCGATGGCAAGCGCGCTGAGCGACATGATGGCCGCGACGGGCCAGAGGAAATAGCGCGCCGTGGAGGAGATGAGGTTGCTGATGGTGAAGGCACGCTGCCGCCGCGGATTCATCTGCGGCAGGTCCTCCACGCTCTTCGTCATCCGGTCCGACAGCCGGTCGATCAGCTTGATGACCAGCGACGTAAAGATGATGATGAGGACGATGCGGATGAGCGCGCCGCCGACGGCCATCCAGACGCCAGGGTCGAGAATGAAGTCGCTGAACGCCTGCACGCGGTCGACGATGCCGACGGTGTCTGCCGTGACGGCTTCGAGCCACGACAGCGTGTCGGCCTCGGTTGCAAGCGTGTCTTGCTGTGCGGTGCTCCTAACTCGTGCTCGCAGTAATTGAGACTGCAAAAGGACCTCAGCGGTCTGTGGTTGGGGATAATGCGCCGGTCGCATAGCGTCCGAAGATGACGCGATGCAAAAAAGAACCGGCGGCGGCACGCAGCCACCGCCGGTAAGATACTACCGCTTCTGGGATGTGCGGATCAACGGTCGGTGATCGCCGCGATGCCAGGTAGCGTCTTGCCTTCGAGAAACTCAAGCATGGCACCGCCGCCCGTGGAGACGTGGCTGACGCGTTCCTCAAAGCCCGACTGCACGATGGCAGCTACAGAGTCGCCTCCGCCTACAACCGACAGCGCGCCGTTCTTCTCGGTGGCCTCCGCAAGGGTACCCGCGATGGCGAACGTGCCTTTGTTGTAGTTGCTCATCTCGAACACGCCCATCGGTCCGTTCCAGACGATCGTCTTCGCATCGAGCAGCACCTGCTGGTACGACTCGAGCGTCTTCGGGCCGATGTCGAGCCCCATCCATCCGTCTGGGATGTCACCTTCAACGACCTTGTGCTCGGCATCGTTGTCGAACGCCTTCGCAACAACGTGATCCGACGGCAGCATGATCTTGCTGGAGGCCCGGTCGAAGAGCGCCCTGGCCTGTTCGAGCTTGTCTTCTTCGACGAGCGAACTGCCGACCGTCTTGCCCAGCGCTTTCAGGAACGTGTAACTCATCGCACCGCCGATGAGCAGGTAGTCGACTCGTTCGAGCAGATTCTCGATGACGCCGATCTTGTCCGACACCTTGGCACCGCCCAGGATTGCTGCGAACGGCTTATCCGGCGTTCCAAGAAGCTTTGACAGGTACTCGACTTCGCGTCCGAGCAGGTAACCCATTGCCGCGCGGGGTGCGAAGCGTGCCACACCTTCGGTCGATGCGTGCGCGCGGTGCGCCGCTCCGAAGGCATCGTTGACATAAACGTCGGCAAGTTCGGCGAGTTGGCGCGAGAGCGCTTCGTCGTTCTTGGTCTCGCCCGCTTCGAAGCGCGTATTCTCGAGCAGCAGGATGTCGCCATCCGACA
>CAZRTY010000445.1:0-1742 GCA_964603055.1 uncultured Rhodothermales bacterium
TGAGCGTGCAGACGTCGCAACAACGCACCTTCACCGAAGACGACATCAACTTCCTCCGCGCGATTGCCAACGTACTGGCGGCCGCACTCGAACGCCGGCGGACCGAAGAGGCGCTGCGGGACAGCGAAGCCAAATCGCGCGTCATCCTCGAGACCACGGTCGATGCCATGATCACGGTGGATGCAGAGGGTCGCATCGAGTCATTCAACCAGGCCGCCGAGCGCATTTTTGGCTACGAGGCCGATGACGTCATCGGGAGGAACGTCAAGATCCTCATGCCGTCGCCGTATTACGAGGAGCACGATGCCTACATGCGCACCTACCATGAGACCGGCCGGAAGAACATCATCGGCATCGGGCGTGAAGTCCAGGGCAGACGCAAAGATGGCTCAACCTTCCCGATGGATCTCGCCGTAAGTGAAGTCCAGCTCGGCGACCGGCTCATCTTCACCGGCATCATCCGCGACATCACGGAACGGCGAATCCTCGAGCAGCACATCCTCGATATCAGCGATGAGGAGCGGCGGCGCATCGGTCAGGATCTTCATGACGGCCTCGGTCAAATGCTGACCGGCATCGGGCTCATCAGTCAGAATATGGCTCGGCAAATGGAGAAAGAGAGCAGCAAGTATGCTCACGAGATGGCCGAGATAACCGATCTCATTAAAGAAGCCGACCAGTTTGCAAGGGCGCTGGCACGTGGTCTCGTGCCGGTCGAACTTGAGGGGAATGGGCTCTCAGCGGCGCTACAGCGGCTTGCGGGCAACGCCGAGCGTCTCTTCGCCATCCGCTGCACATTCGAGGCCGTGGGCTCCGCCGAAGTCGACGACTTGTCGGCCGCCGTGCACGTCTTCCGCATCGCACAAGAAGCACTGTCAAACGCCGTCAAGCATGGAAAGGCATCGGAAGTATCCGTCACGCTCGTCTCGAGTGACGACAAGCTGAGGCTGCGCGTGATCGACGACGGCATCGGCTTCCCCAACAAACTGCCCGAAGAACGGGGGATGGGCGTCAATATCATGAACTACCGGGCACGAATTCTCGGCGGCACGCTGGATATCCGGCGCAGGCCCGAAGGCGGAACGGTAATCACCTGTACGGTGCCACTCGTCCAAAGAGAACGACCTGCAAGCCGCCGGCGTTCACGCGTCGTCACATAGCCATAACTCCTGTTCGCATATTTTCTGATTCGCCGAGTCTCGCGGCAAATCGCTACGTGAAGCAACCTCCGTCTCCATGAAGAAAATTCTCCTCGTCGATGATCACCCGCTGATGCGGAAAGGCCTCGCAATGACGCTCGAGGCCGAGCCCGATCTGAACGTGTACTCGCAGGTACCGAGCGCAGAAGATGCCCTGAATGTGGTGAATGAGGAGGTGCCGGATATCGCGATCGTTGATATCTCGCTGCCGGGGATGAGCGGCATCGAGCTTATCAAGCATTTACTTGCGTTGCATCCTGATCTCCCTGTCCTCATCGTCTCGCGGCACGACGAAATGCTCTACGCCGAGCGGGCCATCCGCGCCGGCGCGCGAGGCTACATTATGAAGCTCGAGGCTGGGGATGTCATCGTGCAGGCGGTCCGGCGTGTGCTCAAAGGCGGCGTCTACGTAAGCGATGAGATAAACGAGCGCCTGCTGATGGGCATGATGAGCGGACGCGGGAGCATCGCCGAGTCGCCGCTCGAGATTTTGAGCGACCGCGAACTCGAGGTCTTCGAGTTAACAGGACGCGGCCTCGGCAC
>CAZRTY010000446.1:0-1738 GCA_964603055.1 uncultured Rhodothermales bacterium
CCGTATACCATGACCTCATTCCTCCGTCTGCTGATTCTAGCTCTGCTGTTTTTCGTTGCGCTGCCTGCGGGTGCGCAGGATAAGCCGATCGCGATTGCCATTCATGGCGGCGCCGGGACGATCCTGCCGGGGCAGATGACGGAGGAAACGGAGGTCGCCTATCGCGAGAAGATGACGGAGGCGCTGCGGACGGGCTTCGCGATCTTGCAGGAAGGCGGGTCGAGCATCGACGCTGTGGTTGCGGCGGTGCAGGTGCTTGAGGAATCGCCGCTGTTCAACGCGGGGCGGGGCGCCGTGCTGACGAGCGAAGGCACGGCCGAGCTCGACGCCTCGATAATGGAAGGCGAGCAGCGCATGGCGGGCGCGGTGGCCGGCGTCAAGCACGTCAAGAGTCCGATCGAGCTGGCGCGGCGGGTGATGGAGGCTTCACCGCACGTGATGCTGGCCGGAGAAGGCGCCGAGGTCTTCGCCCGGGAGCAGTCGCTTGAGATGGTCGACAACGACTACTTCATCACCGAGCGGCGGATGGAGCAGCTCCGGCGGATGCAGCGCGCGGAGGAGGACGACAAGCACGGCACCGTGGGCGCGGTGGCGCTCGACCGATCGGGCAACCTGGCGGCGGCCACGTCCACCGGCGGGATGTCCAATAAAAAGTTCGGCCGCGTGGGCGATTCGCCCATTATCGGCGCCGGTACATATGCCGACAACGAAACATGCGCAGTATCGGCAACGGGCCACGGCGAGTACTTCATTCGCGGCGTGGTGGCTTATGATATCGCGGCGATGATGCGCTACGCTGACCTCACCCTGTCAGAAGCCGCTAACGCCGTTATTCATGAGAGACTTACGGATATGGGCGGGACCGGTGGTGTGATCGCGATGGATGCCAACGGCAACGTCTCGATGCCCTTCAATACGGCGGGGATGTACCGTGGATATATCGATACGAGCGGCGAGCTGCACGTGTCGATTTACGGCGACTGAGTAACTGCGGCAGGGCGTTTGCGTAGGTGCCGTGTAGACTCCAACAGCACGTCTACCGCCATGAAACGCTTACTGACGCCCTTTATTCTCGTTTTTGCCATCCTCGCCGCGGGCTGTGAGTACCCCGTCAAGCCGCAAGGAGACGCCGGGGTCATCAGCTTCCCGCTGACGTTCCGGTTTGCCGATGCGCGGTTCGACGGCAACGTCGCTTCGGTACAGTTCGACGCGCCGGAGATCACGCGTGGCGTTGTGGAGCACGGCGCCGTTCTGGTCTACTTCCGCGATCAGGGCACTTGGACGGCGATGCCGTTCACGATTGGCGTTGAGGCGCTGCATGTAGAGGCCGTCGATTTTACGATTTCGATCGGCTATGCATTTGAGCGGAGGCTCGTTGAGACGTTCGTCGAGATCTCGACCGAAGATGTGTGGGATGACGCGCTCGACCTGCTGCCGTCGCGCTACGATCTCAAGGTCGTCGTGATCAACGATCGGCCGTTTGGGAAGAATGCCCCGGACTTCTCGGACTACGAGGCCGTGCGGGCCTTTTATGGACTCAAGGACTGACTCGCAATTGATCCGGCCATTTAGTTCGGCGCGGCCGGGCCGATACATCCGTCAACGCAGAAGATTGTAGTACTGCTTCTCAACTGACGATGATGTTGCTGTCTGAATCGAATTCCGGCGAAGAGCCGCGCCGCGCCGTTACGCCCCACCTCCGGCGCATCCTCCTGACGTACTGGGCGACGGCCTTGCG
>CAZRTY010000447.1:0-1712 GCA_964603055.1 uncultured Rhodothermales bacterium
CGCTCAGCATGGCGCTGCGGACGAACCCGACCATCGCGCCGAGGGTGTACAACCTTCGGGCGCGCGTCTACATTTATCAACAGAAACCGGAAGAGGCGCGGGCCGAGATCGATCGTGGGCTGGCCGTCGAGCCCGCTCATACGCTACTACGGACGACGAGCGGTGTGTGGCACTTGCGCCACGGCGATCTTTCAACGGCGCTCGAGCTGCTTGAGGGCGTGGTCAGCGATGACCCGAACCTCCGGCTCGTCCATCCGACGCTTGCCATCGCCTACTGGCAGGACGGCCGCCGCGACGAAGCTCTGCGCCTCATGAACGAGGAAACGCTGACAACGGCCTCGGCCGATTGCGAGATGGCATACCGCGTGGCCACGTTCTACGCCGTGTCCCAGAATGAGACCGAGGCGCTCCACTGGCTGCGGCGTTCCATCTACCTCGGCAATCACAATGCGCCGTGGTTCCTGGTGAATCCGCACTGGGAGGGCGTGCGCGATAATCCCGACATCAAGCAAACGCTATCCGAGCTCGCCGAGAATCAGCGTCAGTACTACGAACGCTGGAAGCGGCTGCTGGAGTAGCTCGTCGTCGCACTGACGGCCGACGATTGTGACGGTGGAGATGTGGGAGCCGGGACTCCAGGCTTGTCTACCATCGTCACAGCAGCGATCCGCGATCTTCCGCCGAAGCGCGCTCGTCATCCGCATCACGTCTGGAGCACGACCTTCAGGCAGTCGTCTTCTTTGTGAAGGAAGGTGTCGTAGGCGGAGGGTGCCTGGTCCAACGGCAGCTTATGGGTGATGATGAATGTCGGGTCGACGTCGCCGTTCTGGATGTGTTGGAGTAGCGGCTGCATGTACCGGTGGACGTGACACTGGCCCGCCCTGATTGTGAGTGACCGGTTCACCACGGCGCCCATCGGAAATTTGTCGATGAAGCCGCCGTACACGCCCATCACCGAAATCGTACCGCCGTTACGGCAGGCGAGGATAGCCTGGCGCAGCGCGGTCGGGCGATCCGTCTGCATTCGCATCGCCTGCTTGGTGCGATCGTATGCATACTGCGCGCCGTGACCGTGCGCCTCCATCCCCACCGCATCGATACACGCATCGGGCCCGCGTCCAGCTGTCATTTCCCGTAGTGCCTCCAGGACGTCGACCTCCGCATAGTTGAGTGTCTCTGCACCGGCACGATCCCGTGCAATCCTCAGCCGGAACGGTATGCGGTCGATTGCAATCACCCGCTCGGCGCCGAGCAGGTAGGCACTCACGATGGCGAACTGACCGACGGGTCCGGCGCCCCAGACCGCGACGGTGTCTCCGGGCTTGATGTCGCACAGTTCCGCCCCCATATAGCCGGTCGGGAAGACATCGGTCAGGAAGAGCGCTTGATCGTCCGTCATGCCCTCGGGTACTTTCAGCGGACCTACGTCGGCAAACGGTACGCGCACGTACTCGGCCTGGCCGCCGGCGTAACCTCCGAGCAGGTGCGAATAGCCGAAGATGCCGCAGGGCGAGTGCCCCCACATCTTCTCCGCCATCCAGGCATTTGGGTTCGAGTTCTCGCAGAGCGACGAAAAACCATTCACACACGGTGTGCAGTTGCCGCAGGCAATGGGAAAGGGCACCACTACGCGATCGCCGATACTGAGGTTGGCGATATCCTTGCCCACTTCGACGACCTCGCCCATGAACTCGTGCCCCATGATGTCGCCG
>CAZRTY010000448.1:0-1710 GCA_964603055.1 uncultured Rhodothermales bacterium
GACGTGACGAATATCGGCCCGACTTCAAAAGCGGCGATCATCGGCGCGTGATTGGCAAGAATCGTAAAGGATCCTTCCACGCCCGGCACCCGGACACTTTCCGCCTCACCCTGATACACCTTGCGGTCCGGCGCAACGAGCTCTACGAAGAGATTAGCCATCGATTCGAGTCTGAGATTCCTTTGCCGAGACGCGATTAGTTCTCACGTAGCATCCGCTCGCCGTGCTCGATCACTTCTTCGATCACGCCTTTGTAGGCGAACGCTGCCTCCGGATACTTGTCGAGTTCACCATCCAGAATCATGCGGAAGCCGCGGATGGTGTCTTCGATCTTGACGTACTTGCCTTCGAAGCCGGTAAACTGCTGAGCTACGAAGAACGGCTGGCTCATATAGCGCTGTACGCGGCGTGCGCGATGGACGACTTCCTTGTCTTCATCCGACAGTTCGTCCATACCCAGGATAGCGATGATGTCCTGAAGCTCCTTGTAACGCTGGAGCAGGATTTTGACATCCTGCGCCGTGTCGTAGTGCTCATCGCCGAGGATGCGCCGGTCGAGGATGCGGCTCGTCGAGTCGAGCGGGTCAATGGCGGGATAGATACCGAGCGATGCGATCTGCCGCGAAAGTACCGAGGTGGCGTCAAGGTGGGCAAACGTTGTGGCCGGCGCAGGGTCGGTGAGGTCGTCAGCCGGTACGTAAATCGCCTGAACCGATGTAATGGCACCGGTTTTCGTCGACGTAATGCGCTCCTGGAGCTCGCCCATCTCCGTGGCCAGCGTCGGCTGGTAACCTACGGCGCTGGGCATACGGCCGAGAAGCGCGGACACCTCTGAACCTGCCTGCGTAAAGCGGAAGATGTTGTCGACGAAGAGCAGGACGTCTCGGCCGCCGAGATCGCGGAAGTACTCAGCGATTGTGAGACCAGACAGTGCGACTCGGGCACGCGCGCCTGGCGGCTCGTTCATCTGCCCAAAGACCAGCGTAATGTTGGATGTCTTGAGCGCTTCGAAGTCGACTTTCGAGGTGTCCCACTCTCCGCGCTCCATCGACTCGCGGAAGTCGTCGCCATATGTCATCACGCCCGACTCCAGCATCTCGCGGAGCAGGTCGTTCCCTTCACGCGTGCGCTCGCCGACTCCGGCAAATACCGAGAGCCCTTCGTGCGCCTTCGCAATGTTGTTGATCAGCTCCTGGATAAGCACCGTCTTGCCTACGCCGGCACCGCCAAAGAGTCCGATCTTGCCGCCTCGTGCGTACGGCTCGAGCAGGTCGACCACTTTGATACCGGTCTCGAGCATTTCCACGCTCGTGGCAAGCTCGTCGAAGGCCGGGGCTTCCTGGTGGATGGGCCGCGACTCGGTGGTCTCCGGCTGTGGAAGTCCGTCAATCGCCTTACCGACTACGTTGAACAGACGACCGCGAATGCTCTCCCCGACCGGCATCGAGATCGGGTTGCCGGTGTTGACGACTGGCGCTCCGCGGACCAAACCGTCGGTCGAATCCATTGCGATGGTGCGCACCCGGTTCTCGCCGAGATGCTGCTGGACTTCCAGAACGAGGTCGTCGCTGTCTTCGCGCTCGATGTGCAGTGCATACAGAATCTCGGGTACCGCACCTGCTGGAAAACTGACATCCACAACAGGCCCGACAACCTGAACGACTTCGCCGTTCTGCAAGAGAGTTTGAGTGGCTTCCATCGAGTCCTACG
>CAZRTY010000449.1:0-1709 GCA_964603055.1 uncultured Rhodothermales bacterium
TTGGACTGGCCGGGGTCATGGAACTGCCCGCGGTCCGATGGAAGCTTCACAACATTGCCAAAATGCCGAAGTCAAACCGCGAAGCTTCTCTTGCCAAACTGCGAGCCCTCCTGAACATGGATTCACCAAGCACGAATCAATCTCATTCCCCATGAGCTCAACTGCCCCCATCATCTCCCGCGTCTGGAGTTTCTGCACCACGTTGCGTGACGACGGCGTCGGCTATGGAGATTATCTGGAACAGCTCACCTACCTGATCTTCCTCAAGATGGCAGATGAGTACGCGCGTCCGCCATACGACCGCGACATCGGCATTCCTGCCGAGTACAACTGGGAGAGCCTGAAGTCGAAGCGCGGTGCTGACCTCGAGGTGCACTACGTGACCCTGCTGCGGGAGCTCGGCACGCGGAAAGGGATGCTCGGCCAGATCTTTACCAAGGCGCAGAACAAGATCCAGGATCCGGCCAAGCTGTATCGTCTGATCGACATGGTGGACGACACCAGTTGGACCGCGATGGGCGCCGACATCAAGGGCGACATCTACGAGGGGCTACTCGAGAAGAACGCCGAAGACACGAAGTCGGGCGCGGGGCAGTACTTCACGCCGCGCGCGCTCATCCGCGCGATGGTCGCGTGCGTCCGGCCGGAGCCGGGGCGTACGATTGCCGACCCTGCTTGCGGCACCGGCGGATTCTTCCTCGCCGCGTACGACTTCATCGCCGATTCCGAGAACCACTCGCTGGACAAACGCCAGAAGGAGTTCCTCAAGCGCGAGACGTTCACAGGCAATGAGATCGTAGCGAACACGCGCCGCCTGTGCCTGATGAACCTCTTTCTGCACGGCATCGGCGAGATCGACGGCGAGAGTATGATTTCGCCGAACGATGCGCTGGTGGCCGACAGCGGGGTGCGGGTCGATTATGTGCTCGCCAATCCGCCCTTCGGCAAGCGAAGCTCGATGAGCTTTACGAACGAGGCCGGCGAGCAGCAGAAAGACGACCTCACATACAACCGGCAGGACTTCTGGGCCACCACCTCGAACAAGCAGCTCAATTTCGTACAGCACATTCGCACGATGCTCAAGACGACCGGGCGAGCGGCCGTCGTGGTGCCCGATAACGTGCTTTTTGAGGGAGGCGCCGGCGAAACCGTCCGCCGAAGGCTACTGGAGACAACCGAGCTCCACACCATCCTCCGCCTGCCAACCGGCATCTTCTACGCCCACGGCGTAAAGGCAAACGTGCTCTTTTTCGACAACCGCGAGGCCAGCCCCGATCCTTGGACGGATGAAGTGTGGTACTACGACTACCGCACCAACGTGCACCACACGCTCAAGAAGAAGCCGATGCGGTTCGAGGACCTTCAGGAGTTCATCAACTGCTACAACCCGATCAACCGGCACGAGCGCGTGGAGACCTGGCACGAGTCGGAAAACCCGGATGGCCGCTGGCGCCGGTTCAGCTATGACGAGATCGTCGCGCGCGACAAGACAAGCCTCGACATCTTCTGGCTGAAGGACGCAAGCCTCGCTGATCTCGACAACCTGCCTGAGCCAGACGAACTGGCCGAGGAGATCATCGAAAACATCGAAGCCGGCCTCGACAGCTTCCGGACAATCTTGGCGTCCTTCGAGGAAAGTGCCTGAATTGGCGGCGGTCTCGATACCGGCTCTCCGCCGCGTCAGGGAGGATCGGGCGGAACGGTTCGGA
>CAZRTY010000450.1:0-1709 GCA_964603055.1 uncultured Rhodothermales bacterium
TCGAGCGGCAGGTAGCGGCGCGCGGCGGCGCTCAAGTCGTTGCCGCTGAGCGCACTGAAGCGGGCCAGATCCTCCTCAAAATAATCCGGATTACCTGTGTGGAAGTGGTATGCAGCGAGCTGATCGGCACGCGAGAGCACGCTCTCGATGCCTTCGTAGAACCGCGTCTCGTAGCCGTTGACGAGGCGCTGGACTTCCCGCTCGGCCGGCTCTTCATGCTTCAGTCGCTCGAGCTCTTCGTCGATCGTGCGCTGAAGTTCGTCGAGCGTGTAGCCGCTGCGGGCGGTGGCCGAGAGCACGAAGCGAGATCCGAGGCGAGCGGATGACTGGAAGGCCGAGACGTCGTCAGCGATTTGCAGATCGT
This sequence comes from uncultured Rhodothermales bacterium, assembly GCA_964603055.1. Lineage (GTDB taxonomy): Bacteria > Bacteroidota > Rhodothermia > Rhodothermales > CAZKDQ01 > CAZRTY01. The sequence continues at coordinate 365 of CAZRTY010000450.1, forward strand.
ACACGAGGCGCTGGTATAGGCGGGAGCTCCGGCCCGACGTAAGCAGCTCGCCGACAAGCGTCATCTCGGCGTCGCCGGGCTCGTAGGCGGCCGGCGTGTGCCACGCCATGTATATGCGCGGCAGCTGCACGCGGTCCTCGAAGGCGATGCGCGTTTCGCCCGTCAATGCAGGCGCCGAGACATCGAGCCGCGGCACATCTTCGCCTCGCGGAATCTCGCTGAACCACTTCTCGACGAGGCTTCGCGTTTCGTCGTAATCGAGATCACCCGCGAGGACGAGCACGGCGTTGTTGGGCGCGTAGAAGCGGCGGAAGAAGTCGGCAACGTCGTCGTACGTGGCGGCCGCCAGGTCATCCATGTAACCGATGACGGGCCAGTGATAGGGGAAATCCTCGGGATAGAGGGTCTCGCCGATCGTCTGCCAGGCGAGTCCGTACGGCCTGTTCTCATACGACTGCCGCCGCTCGTTCTTCACCACATCGCGTTGGCCGTCGACCGTTTCCGGAGACATCGCATCCATCAGATAGGCCATGCGGTCGCTCTCAATGAAAAGCGCGAGATCGAGCCCGCTCGACGAGAACGACTGCAGGTAATTGGTTCGGTCGGTGGTGGTCGATCCGTTTGGCGATCCCCCGATCTCCTCAAACCATTCGTCGATCTTGCCCTCCGGCACATTGCGCGAGCCTTCAAACATCAGGTGCTCGAACAGATGAGCGAATCCCGTTCGGCCGGGCCGCTCGTTGGCTGAGCCAACGTGGTACCAGACGCTGCTACCGATGACAGGTGTCGACGAATCCTGATGCATGATCACGGTCAGTCCGTTCTCGAGCTGAAACTGCTGATACGGTACCGACAGCCGATTTTCCTGCGCCCAGGCAGGCGCCGTGAGCAATAGCATCATGGCGAGTACAACGAGTCGTGACATGTTTTGTATTTGTGAGGGAGTTAGAGCCTCGCGATCCGGCCAACAGGCCGTTGAACAGTCGGCTATGAACGCGAGGATTATTCCAAATCGTTTGGATCGATAGTGTAACCGACGAATATTCATAGTGCGCATTTCGTAATCTGATGCGTCGATTCTCCTAGCTCACTGGGTCAAGCTCATCGTGTTCAGTATGCCACGCCAAATCGTTCTGCCGCTCCTGCTCATCCCTTTTATCCTATTAGCCTGCGGCCCCACAGGCGCCGGTGAGAACCAGGGCGACACCGCTGATGAGTTTCAACCGCGTCTGCATCCGATTATCGAGAATGGGCGCTGGGGCTTTATCGATTCGCAAGGGGAGGTCGTCGTTACGCCTCGTTACGAGTGGGCCGCCAACTTCAGCCGCGATCTCGCGCTCGTACG
>CAZRTY010000451.1:0-1708 GCA_964603055.1 uncultured Rhodothermales bacterium
AATTCCTGCTCGAGAGCGTGCAGCGAAACTTCTACCGCCAGCTCGCCTGGAGCGGCATCAGCCTGATCGCATTCTCGGTGATCCTGATGATGCCGGTGCGGTTCTTTCAAAAGGCGGCCTATCCGCTATACGCGCTGTCGATCCTGCTGCTGATCTTGATTCTGTTCGTGGGTACGGAAGTCAGCGGCTCGCGAAGTTGGTTGCGGATTGGCGGTATCAACATCCAGGGGGCCGAGGTAGCCAAGATCGGGACGATTCTCGCGGTGGCGCAGCTGCTTTCCAACCGCCGTCCGGATGTCAAAAGTATGCGTTACGGGTTGGGATCGACCGCACTGCTTGCCTTACCGGCACTGCTCATCATCCTGCAGAATGAGATGGGCGTTGCGCTCATTTACCTTGCGCTCGTTCCGATCATGCTGTTCTGGAGCGGCCTCCCGATCAGTATCGTACTGCTACTGATTTCCCCGGCGATTGCCGGTTATCTGGCGATCGTCTACATGCCCGGTGCGATCGTCTTCGCCATTTTATTTACGCTCGGCATCTTGTGGCATACGCGCGAGCGCGTTGCGGCGCTGATTGCTGCGGTCTTTACGGGCGGCACGATCGGCACGATTTCGTTCGCGCTCGCAAAGATCTTTCAGCCGTACCAGGTGGCGCGAATTCTGTCATTCACCAATCCGGAAGCCGAGGAATACCGCCAGGGCGTGGGCTTTCACCTCGTGCAATCGAAAGCGGCGGTGGGTTCGGGCGGCCTCACGGGCCGCGGGTTCATGGAGGGCACGCAAACGCAGGGCGCGTATATCCCCGAGCAATCGACCGACTTCGTCTTCACGGTCATCGCCGAGGAGTGGGGCTTCATCGGCGCCGCGGCGATCCTGTTGCTGTTTGCGCTGTTGCTCGTCCGGCTCGTCCGCCTGGGGACGTTCGTCAAGCATCCGTTCGGCAGCATGGTCGCCGCCGGCGTGGCGGGCATCTTCCTGATTCACCTCTTTGTGAATGTGGGGATGGTCCTTGCGCTGCTCCCTGTGATCGGCATCCCGCTTCCGTTCGTCTCCTACGGCGGCTCCTCGCTTCTTGCCAATACTATTATGCTCGCCATCGTCGTAAACCTCCACATGCGCCGCGACGACTTTTCGATATACGGGTACTGACGGGGGATAGGCGCCGAGGCCTTTTCGAGGAGCTGCATTTGGCTTTTGTGCGGAGACGCGACAAGTCGCATCTCTACGCGTTATCTTGCGCGGTTCTGATTTTCCGGCCGAAATGGACTGAACTTGCATGCAAGCCTACCTCGAAACTGAAGTCCGCGCTGCGCTCGAAGCCATGGGCGACCTGCCGTCCGACTTCGTCATCACGTTCGAGAAACCCAACAATCCCGCGCACGGAGACCTTGCCACGAACGCCGCGATGACGCTGGCGCGGGTCTTCCGCAAGGCGCCCCGAGCCATCGCCGACGAACTGGTCGAGCGGCTCAACGCCCGCCCTCTCGATCCTGAGCGCATCGCCGCGATCGAAATCGCAGGGCCGGGTTTCATTAACTTCCGCTTTACGCAGGATTACCTGCACAACGCGCTGCGCGACATCCTCGTCCAGGAGACGCAGTACGGGCGTTCGGCGGCCGGTAAGGGCAAGCGCGCAATCGTCGAGTATGTGAGCGCCAACCCGACGGGGCCACTCACCGTGGGCCACGGCCGGAACGCCGTCCTCG
>CAZRTY010000452.1:0-1702 GCA_964603055.1 uncultured Rhodothermales bacterium
TCGCCATAGGTCACGCGGAGGCTGACCTCTCCGCAGTCATACACAACGTCAACAGGCGCCTCGCCGCTCTCGCAGCCCGAAACAAGGCATATCATGGCCATGCCGGCCAGTGCCATCGCCGTGCGGCGCGTCATCACTCGCATTCTCCGCGTCATTGCATCAGAAGTAGATTCGACGACTCGTTGCGCCCGCCGGCCCGCTCGATTAGTCGGCAATCGGGAAGCGGTCGTGGTCCTCAAGGTAGTAGAAATGATGAGTCGGTCCATGGCCGGCGCCGATCGCAAATCCGTGACGCACCGCCTCGGTTACGTACCGCTTGGCACGAGCCACCGACTCCTTAAGCGTGAACCCTCGCGCAAGTCCGGCGGATATCGCCGCCGCGTAGGTACAACCCGTGCCGTGCGTGAATCGCTCGTCGAGGAACGGCGCCTCGAAGGTGTGCATCTGGTTGCCATCGAAAAGAACGTCGATGGCGCTCTTCTCTCCGGTCAGGTGACCGCCTTTCACCAGCACGGCTTCAGCCCCCATCTCATGGATGGTTCTGGCAGCTTCCTTCGCATCGGCCAGCGTCGATACGGTCCCGCCGATGAGGTCGCCCGCCTCCGGTGCGTTTGGCGTGATAACCATTGCGAGAGGCAGCAGTTCGGTCCGCAGCGCGTCCACGGCGTTGGCAGCGAGCAGGCGGAAGCCGCTCTTGGAGACCATCACCGGGTCGATAACGAGGCGCTCCACATTCCGCTCACGCAGTTTCCGCGCAACGAGCTCGATAATCGAGGCCGATGAGAGCATGCCGGTCTTCACGGCATCGATCTGGATGTCATCGAACAGCGCATCGATCTGCGCCTCGATGATTTCGAGCGGCAGGTCAAACGCGTCGGTCACGGCTATGGTATTCTGCGCGGTAACGGCGGTAATTACCGTCGTGGCGAAAACACCGTTCGCCTGCATGGCCTTGATGTCAGCCTGGATGCCTGCGCCACCGCCGGAGTCACTACCGGCAATCGAAAGGGCAACCTTCATATCGGTTATCAAATCACTACGAGAATGAGCGGGCCAAGATATGCCGCACGCACCGCATTAGCCTGCCGATTCCGTTGCTTCGAGTAGATTCCGCACGGCACGGGCTATGTCTTTCTGCCGCAGGACAGCGCCAATCACAGCCACACCCGCCGCGCCTGCCTCGATACACGCGGCAGCATTGGATGCGTCGATGCCACCGAGTGCGAGGACGGGCAGCGGGTTAACGGCCGCCGCAACTCTACGGAGGGCTGGAAGCCCGGCGGGATGTACACCCGGCTTCGACGCGGTCGGAAAGATCGGGCTGAACGTGATGTAATCGGCTCCAACGGCCTTCGCTCGGGCAGCCTCCTCGGCGTCATGCGCGGAGTACCCGACAAGTACACGACTCAGACGCGAGTGCGCTTCTGCGATGCCTGGACCCAGGCTCCCGGTGTGGAAATTCAGCCCGAGCGCGTTTGCAGTCTCCAGCCTCGCATTGATACTAATCGTAATGCCTGCTTCAACATCACGGAGTCGATCGACGATCTGCCTCGCTTCGTCGCCGAATACATCAACCGGCACCGCATGATCGCGGAGTTGCACCCAGCGGATGCCCGCACCGACGGCTTCCAACAGCGCCGCCTGAACGGATTCGTCGGTAAAGCGATCGGCGATGAGACAAACGCGTGAGGGAAGACGTGCC
>CAZRTY010000453.1:0-1702 GCA_964603055.1 uncultured Rhodothermales bacterium
TTCGAAGGTGTGGACGAAGAGCTAACCACCCAGATGAAAGCGGTGGGCGAGGTCATGGCGATCGGCCGCACGTTCGCGGAGAGCCTGCAAAAGGCATGGCAGAGCCTCGAGATCGGCTATGCCGGACTCGGCGGTGACCGCGAGGATGCGCCCCGGGAAGAAGTTCGCGCCCGCCTGAAGCGGCCCTATTGGGATCGAACGCTCCAGATCAGAAACGCATTTAAGCTCGGGGCCTCCATCGACGAAGTGGCCGATATCACGAAAGTCGACCCCTGGTTCTTGATGCAGATCGAAGACATCGTCAACCTCGAACGGGCGGTTCGCGAGGTCAGGCTCGATGAGATTGACCACGAACTCATGCTGATGCTGAAGCAGCACGGCTTCTCAGATACGCAGATCGCGTACCTGGTGCGTGACGGAGGGAGTTCAGCTGATCGGCGCGTTGACGAGAAGGATGTCCGACGTCGTCGGCTCGGCTTCGACATCAGGCCTTCGTACCAACTTGTCGATACGTGCGCAGGTGAGTTTCCCGCACAGACGCCGTACTTCTACTCGTCGTACGAGACGTCGACCGAAAGCATTGTCTCGGACCGCGAGAAGATCATCATCCTGGGCTCGGGCCCGAACCGCATCGGGCAGGGCATCGAGTTCGACTATTCCTGCGTGCACGGCGTTTTCGCCGCGCAGGAGCTCGGGTACGAAGCCATCATGATCAACTGCAACCCGGAGACGGTCTCAACCGACTTCGACGTCGCAGATAAGCTCTACTTTGAACCTGTTTACTGGGAACGGGTGCTCGATATCATCGAGCTTGAGAAGCCGGCTGGCGTACTCTTGCAACTTGGAGGGCAAACGGCGCTCAAGCTGGCGGAGCACTGCCAGCGCAACGGTATCCATATTTTTGGAACGCCGTACGAAATGATGGACCTCGCGGAGGACCGCGGCAAGTTCTCTGAGATCCTTCGTGAGTTGGAGGTTCCGTTCCCCACGTACGGCATGGCCAACACGGTCTACCAGGCCGTGCAAACCGCCGAGCGGATCGGCTACCCTGTGCTGGTCCGACCGAGCTATGTGCTCGGCGGACAAGGAATGCGTATCGCGATCAACAAGGAAGAGGTCGAGGAGTACGTCAGCGATATCCTGAAGCTGCTTCCGGATAACCAGATTCTGCTCGACCGGTACCTCGAGAATGCGATTGAGGTTGATGTCGACGCCATTTCTGACGGCGACGAGGTTTGGATCGCCGGATTGATGCAGCATATCGAGCCCGCGGGCGTGCACTCCGGAGACTCGACGGCCGTGCTTCCGCCGTACTCGCTGTCGGAACACGTTATCTCAACGATCCGTGATTACGTGACCCGGATTGCTCAGCGGTTGGGGGTCGTCGGACTTATCAACGTCCAGTTGGCCGTGCAAGGCGAGAACGTATTTGTAATCGAGGCGAACCCGCGCGCATCTCGGACCGTGCCATTCGTTGCGAAAGCGACGGGAGTGGCGGTGGCCAAGATCGCGTGCAAAGTGATGCTCGGCGAGAAGCTGGCGAAGTACCGTGAAGACGGATCGCTCGCGTCGTCGCTCGAGGGCTACGCGATCAAGGAACCGGTCTTCTCATGGGATAAATTCCCGGAGGTGGCGAAGGAACTCGGCCCCGAGATGAAATCGACAGGCGAAGCCATTGTCTTCGTCGACCGCCTGACCGATA
>CAZRTY010000454.1:0-1685 GCA_964603055.1 uncultured Rhodothermales bacterium
GAAGCCGATCCACAACCTAATCGACGCTTCTATCCTGTCGACATCGACGCGGTACCTCTGGACGGCGGCGCGATCGACCTCTACGTTCTTGTGCAGCAGCCCGCAGCCCGCATCTCGCGCTATCGCATCCCTCCTCCGTCCGTGGCGAGGAACTGAGCGCCGGGGGTAGCGTGCCAGACCCGCATATCCCACATATTTAAGGCATATCAGGGCGTGAGCAAAGATCCGATCAACTACGAGGACATCAGCACGCTCGGCCGGCTGATCGAAGCTGGATACGACCGCGTTCAGAGTGTGAAGGATGAAATGCGGCGCAACCTCATCCGCTTCTTGCGTGAAGGTGAGGACATCTTCGGCGGCATTCTCGGCTACGAGCGCACGGTCATCCCGCAGATCCAGAATGCCATCCTGGCGAAGCACGACATCATTCTGCTCGGGCTGCGCGGCCAGGCCAAGACCAGGATTGTGCGGCAACTGCTTGAGCTTCTTGATGAGTTCGTGCCCGTCATTCCCGGAACGGAACTGAACGATCATCCGCTCGCGCCCGTCTCGAAGAAAGCTCGAGACATGGTCGCTGAGATGGGAGATGAGACACCTGTCGATTGGCTGCACAAGTCGGAGCGGTACGGCGAGAAGCTCGCCACGCCCGACACTACCATCGCCGACCTGATTGGGGACATCGACCCGATTAAAGCGGCGCACCGCAAGTTGACGTATGCCGATGAAGAGGTGATCCACTTCGGCATTATCCCGCGAACCAACCGCGGTATCTTCGCGATCAACGAGCTGCCGGACCTTCAACCGCGCATCCAGGTGGGCCTGCTCAATATCATGGAAGAGCAGGACATCCAGATCCGCGGATTCAACGTCCGCTTTCCGCTCGATGTGTTGATGGTGTTCACGGCCAACCCCGAAGACTACACCAACCGGGGAAGCATCATCACGCCGCTGAAGGACCGCATCGACAGCCAGATCCATACGCACTATCCGAAGACGGTCGAGATCGGCATCGAGATTACGCAGCAAGAAGCGTGGGAGTCGCGCCGGATCGACGATCCGAGCTTGCCGAAGGTGCATGTGCCGTATTTCTTCCGCAAGATCATCGAGCAGATCGCTTTCGAGGCGCGGCAGAGTGAGTATGTAGACCAGAAATCGGGCGTCTCGGCGCGAATGACACGAGCTGCGCTCGAAGACCTGATCTCGGCGGCCGAACGGCGCGCGCTCCTCAACGGCGAGAAGGAAACGATCGTTCGCGTGGGTGACTTGATGTACGTGGAGCCTGCGCTAACCGGTAAAATCGAGCTCGTTTACGAAGGTGAGCAGGAAGGCGCGCAGAACGTCGCACGTATGCTCATCGGACGCGCGACGCGAACCGTGTTCGTCGACTTCTTCCCCGATCCGGAGGACAAACGCGGCGGACGCGAGCGCTACAACAAGATCCTCGCCTGGTTTGCATCAGGTGGGACGGTCAGGATGAAGCCCGATTTGCCGCTTCAGCAATTCGTCGGCTTGCTCGATCAGGTGGAGGGATTGCGCGATCTCGTGGCCAATCACGGCTCGCCGACGAATGCGGAGGAGCAGGCGGTAATGATGGAGTTCGTGCTCGAGGCGCTGCACCAGAACTCGCTGATCGGCAAGGAGAGTCTGGAAGATGCACAGTCGTACACCGACATGATGGAGTCGGT
>CAZRTY010000455.1:0-1683 GCA_964603055.1 uncultured Rhodothermales bacterium
CACCTATGATGCTCCAGCGACGCAACGTGCTGCTGAACGTCCGTCACGTAGCCACACTCTGTGGCATACTCATGCTTGTGGGATGCGTGGGAGCGATCGCCGACACCGAGGTAGAGACGAACGCGATCGAGATTGACGTCGCGGATGTAGAGCGGGAGCGCGTGCTCGCAGCGGCCGATCGTTATCTGAATGAGGAGCCGGTGACGGTTACCGCACACGTGGCCGAGCGCAGCGCCGGCGGCATCCACGATTTTTATTCGGAGGGAGATTACTGGTGGCCGGATCCTGATAATCCGACGGGGCCGTATATCCGGCGCGACGGGCTGACGAATCCGGATAACTTCGTCGCGCATCGCGAGTCGATGCGGCGGCTGAGCCTGATCGTCCCGGCGCTGACCGCAGCTTATGTGCTGACGGGCGACGAACGCTACGCCGAACATGCGATGCGCCACATCAACGCGTGGTTCGTCGACGACGGCACGCGGATGAATCCGCACCTGCGATACGGCCAGGCGATCAGCGGGCGGGTGACGGGCCGTGGAATCGGCATCATCGACACGATCCATCTCGTCGAAGTTGCGCAGAGTGTGCGTGTGATGAGGGAGTCGGGATACCTTGACGATCACGAGGCGGCGCCCGTGGCGGACTGGTTCGCGGAGTATCTTACATGGATGCGGACGCACCCGTATGGCATCGAAGAGCGCGATCACGGCAATAACCACAGCTCGGCGTGGGCGCTTCAGGTAGCAGCGTTTGCGCGGCTCGTTGATGATGAGGATGCGCTGGACGAAGCCCGCCGGCTCTTCAAGGAGGACATCATCCCCGATCAGATGGCGCTCGACGGCAGCTTCCCCGACGAACTTGCCCGCACCAAGCCGTACGGCTATTCACTCTTCCATATCGATGTGTTGGGGATGCTCGCTGAAATTGCATCCGACGACGAGAATGATCTCTGGACGTTCGAGCTCGAGGACGGCCGCGGGATGCGGCTCGGCCTCGAATACATCTATCCGTATATCCACGACAAAGACAGTTGGCCACTCGAGCCCGACGTGATGCACCACGACGACTGGCCGGTGCGTCATCCAACGCTGCTCTTCGGCGGCCTCGCGCTCGACGAGCCTGAGTACATCCGGACCTGGCAGACGCTCGACCCCGAGCCGACGGCCGAAGAGGTGATCCGCAACTTCCCGATCCGCCAACCGCTGTTGTGGTTATAAGGCGGCTGGAGGGATTGCGGGAGAGGGAAAGCGCTGAACCTGCGCGTCCGGACGGCGGACGCAAGAGCTTGCGCGCCGGAGCGCCGGCCATCACTGTCCCGGCGCACGCCGGTGAATCGAGGCGAGGCCGAGCCCGGTTCTCCCCAAAACATGAACACGGCAGGAAGTAGCGGGATGTATCGGACGCGGGAGGTGTGATCGGATCGGCACCCTGTCCGCACGAAACGGAAAGCGGCGCGGAGGACTGGCCCCCGCGCCGCTGCTATCGGTCATTTGTGTAGGGATTACTTCAATGTAGGGATCACTTCGCCAGGACGACCGTGCGCACTTGGGTGTTATCGTTGGCGCGGAGCGTCACCATGTACATCCCACTGGCGTGGTTGGTGGCATCCCATTCGACGGTGTGGTCGCCGGTTGGCTGCGTGTCTGACTGCAGTGTCTCGACGCGCTGCCCGAGCACGTT
>CAZRTY010000456.1:0-1677 GCA_964603055.1 uncultured Rhodothermales bacterium
GGCTCTGCGGCGGCGATCGCATTCTCGAGCGCGCGCTCGTATGCCGAGCGGGCCTCCGTCAGCCGCGAACGAAGCAGCAACGACGCGCCGTACTGCGCCAACACATACGATTCCACACTCGGATCAATTCCGGAATAGTCTCGATCGTACTCTTCCGCCGCGGCAATGGCACCGTCGACGTCGTTCAGAAGCCGCAACGCAAACAACTCGTCGGCGAACCACGCGACACCCGCTTCAGTCGAGCCTACCGAAAGGCACGAGCGAGCCTGACGACTCGCATCGCGATAATTTTGGATTGCGCGTTGATCGCGCGACCATTCGTTTACAACAGCGTGGCGGGCTTCCTCAGCGCGAGTCACTACATCGTCACAACGATCCACGACTGACGGTGAAAAAAGCACCACCAACAAATAAAGGAGGGGCACACCGGATATTGATCTGGTACTCTGTGGCGGGTAAGTTGCACGAAAGTAATATAATCACGTAAGGTGGAGGTTATTGATGATTTACCGAATGGCAACAGACCCCGACGGCGAGGACAAGAAAGACGATAAGCCAAAGCCTAAGGGCGGCACAGGGCCGGGGGGTGATCAGGCACCTCCGCTCGAACCACCCACCGCACACTAGCATTCAGTATCGATGCAACGAGCCGGTACCTTCGGGTGCCGGCTTTTTTCGTAGGGCTCCTTCCGGCATCCGTGCGTAAGAGACGCAATTTGACGGCGTCCAGGCCAACGAGGCGCAGCTACTTTAGTCACATCCCTATCATTCTATGCGGCTTCGGCGAATCGTACTCGGCGGATTTCGGGCGCACGGGCGCTCTGAGATCGAGTTCGGTGACGGCATCAATCTCATCTTCGGCCCAAACGGCGTGGGCAAGACGAATATCCTGGAGGCGATTCATTACCTGTGCCTCACGAAAAGCTTTCTCGCCGTGCAGGATCAGTATGTGCTCAGCCGTGATGCCGATTATTTCGAGGTGATAGGGGAGTTCGCGGGGGAGCAGCGGGCGGAGATCAGCGCCCGGACCGCCTTCGTACCGGGTGAAGGAAAACGGATATTCATCAACGGGGCACCGCTCGACCGTCTGGCCGATGTCGTGGGAATGATGCCGCTCGTTGTCTTCGCTCCAGATGACTATGTAATCACTGCCGGCGGACCTGAAGAGCGGCGCCGGTTTCTGAATAACATCCTCAGTCAGGCGCGGCCGTCATACATGGAAGACCTTTGGGTGTACCGACGAGCACTCAAGCAGCGCAACGAACTGCTGGCTCAGTATCAACGCCTCCGTATTCCTCCGCCGGACGAGCTCCTTGAGTCGTGGGATAATGAGCTAACGCGCGCCGGAGCCCGCGTTATCTGGGAGCGCCTCTCCTTCCTCCGCAATTTCGACCGATATCTCGAGGATGCCTACGCTACGATGGCGCACGTGGTCGAGCGGCCGTCAATCACCTACTCGACATCCATCGATGTATCGGATGACGTAGATGCGGCGGGTGTCGAATCGCGCTTCGGACTTCGAATCGACGAGCGCCGCGGGCGGGACATCGACCTCGGTCGAACCGGCGATGGACCGCACCGAGATGAACTCGTGTTCGAGCTGAACGGGATGGACGTAAGGCGCTTTGCCTCTCAGGGCCAACACCGAACATTCGGCATGGCCCTCAAGCTGGCACA
>CAZRTY010000457.1:0-1671 GCA_964603055.1 uncultured Rhodothermales bacterium
CCGGCTGAATGATATGCCGTTGAATTTTGATCACCGAAACAACCTGATATCCGCGGTGGTGTACGCGTAGATTCAGATCATCATTAGAACATTGGACATACGATGGATCACAAAGAGGGCGCATACAAGGTTCGAGACCTGAGCCTTGCCGACAAAGGCCGCCTGCGGATGGAGTGGGCCGAGAGCCGGATGCCCGTGCTGATGAGCCTCCGCGAGAAATACGCCGAGTCGAAGCCGTTTGAGGGGTATCGGATTGCCGGATGTCTGCACGTGACGAAAGAAACGGCGGTGCTGGTTGAGACCTTCGCCGCGTGCGGTGCGGATGTCTCCTGGAGCGGCTGCAACCCGCTGAGCACGAACGACGAAGTTGCCGCGGCGCTGGCCAAGGCCGGGATCGAGATCTACGCCTGGTATGGTCAGAACGTTGAGGAGTTTTACTGGAGCATCGATCGCACGATCGACAACCCGCCGCACCTGACGCTCGACGACGGGGCCGACCTCATCTTCCGCGTCCACAGCGCCTTCCCCGAGCTCGCCGAGAAGATTATTGGCGGCAGCGAGGAGACCACGACCGGAGTCCACCGCCTGCGCGCGATGGCGGCCGACGGCAAGCTCCTCTACCCGGTTTACGCCGTCAACGATGCCGAGACCAAATGGGATTTCGACAACGTCTACGGCACGGGCCAGAGCACGCTCGACGGGATCCTCCGCGCCAGCTCGGTGCTGCTTGCCGGCAAGACGTTCGTCGTAGCGGGCTACGGTCACTGCGGCCGGGGCGTCGCGATGCGCGCCAAAGGGATGGGCGCCAACGTAGTGGTCACGGAGGTCAAGCCCACCGCTGCGCTCAAGGCCACGCTCGACGGTATGCGCGTGATGCCGATGGAGCAAGCCGCCGAAGTCGGAGACATCTTCGTCACCGCGACGGGCATGAAAGACGTCATCCGCGGCGAGCATTTCGTTCGGATGAAGGAAGGCGCCATCGTCTGCAACACGGGTCACTACGACGTCGAGCTGAACCTCGCCGAACTGGCCGAGCTCGCCACCGATACGCGTGTGGTGCGCGATGACAACCGCGAGTACACGCTCGATAATGGCCGCAAGATCTTCGTCCTGGCCGATGGACGGCTCGTCAACCTTGCCGCGGCCGAAGGCCATCCGTCGGAGGTTATGGACATGAGCTTCGCCAACCAGTTCATGGCGCACCTCTCGCTGGTTGAAGCGCACAAGCGCGGCGAAACGCTCGAGCGGACGGTCATCGACCTGCCCGAGGAGCTCGACCAGCACATCGCGCAGATCAAGCTCGAAACGATGGGCATCTCGATCGATGCCTTGAGCGACGAGCAGGTGGCCTACGCGTCGGATTATTCCGCCGGCACCTGATCCTGAGCACTATATCCGAAGGATAAAGAGGTCCTGTCGATTGCGGCAGGGCCTCTTTTTATAGTGCCGGGTCACGCAGCGATGGCGACTCTAAGAAACCTCGCCTACATTGGCCGCCACTATCTTCGGCGCTTATAACGACCGATTTATCGAAACGAAACCCGTAGGGAGGACACGACTCATGTTCTCGAAGAAAGGAGACAAGGCGGTACTGGCCAAGCTTGCCGACGCGCCCGAGCCATACCGTGACGATGCGCGGCGTCTGCACGAGATTGTCCGAAACAACGCACC
>CAZRTY010000458.1:0-1667 GCA_964603055.1 uncultured Rhodothermales bacterium
TACGCCGGGATGTCAGCGCACGCTTCTCACCTGGGCGGCACATCCAGCGGGTGGCTGTTTTGGGGGGAACCGGGCTATTGCTTCGCCCCGCACTCCGGCCGTGCACCGGGACGTTCCCAGCGGCGCCGCGCCCGCATCGCTCTTGTTTCCAACGCCGGACGCTCAAAACGAGCGCTGACAACATCCGACCCGGCACGTTGCGGGGAATCCCCGGCAGAATGTTTCTGCTGACTTTCATATTTAAGACACTCGTGTCTTTTATTATGGCGTCTCACAACGCCTCTTATACCCGCCCTGCTTGTTATGTACACGCCATCGCCCGACGCTCATCCTACTTCTACCTCCTCGCGACCTCGAATCATCCAGGGCGGGATGGGCATCGCCGTGTCGAGCTGGCAGCTCGCGCGTGCCGTGGCGTCTGCCGGTCAAATCGGTGTGGTCTCGGCCACAGCAATCGACACCGTCGTTGCAAGAGAGCTCCAGCAAGGCGACCCTCACGGCCGTCTCGAGAGCCTGCGCGGCTATCCCGACCAGGAGATCGTGGACTACCTGGCCGATGCGTTCTTCGTGGAAGGCGGCATCGATGCGGGCACGCCGTACAAACTGCTGCCGATGCACCGCTTCAACCCCACGGTCAAGTCGCAGCGCGTGCTGAGCGCGGCCGCCTACAGTGAAGTCCGCCTCGCCAAATCGGGCCACAGCGGCTACGTAGGCATCAACCTTCTTTGCGAACTCAAGCGCTACACGCTGCCGTCGCTCTACGGCGCCATGCTGGCCGGCGTCGACGCCGTCATGATCGGAGCGGGCATCCCGCTCGAAGAAGCGCGGCTCTTGCCCGACTTAGCCGCTGGTAAACCGTGCAAGCTCAAGATGGAGGTCGACACATCCCAGTTCGACGGCGAGGCCGGCCCGTTCTTCTATGAGTTCGACCCGGCCGTCGTCGCCGGCGATGTCGGCCCAGTCACACAACCTGACTTCTATCCGATCATTTCGTCGGACGTGCTCGCGCGCGTTCTCAAGGCGAAACTCCCCGATGGGATCATCACCGGATGGATCATCGAAGGCCCGATCGCAGGCGGACACAACGCGCCGCCCCGCAGCAAATCGTACGACGACGACAAGAATCCGGTTTACGATGAGCGAGACATCGCCGACTTGTCGAAAGTCGCGGCGCTCGGCCTTCCGTTCTACCTGGCCGGCGGATACGGACAGCCGGACAAGGTAGCCGAAGCCATCGCCGCCGGCGCGGCGGGCGTGCAGATCGGCTCGCTGTTCTCGCTCTCCGACGAGTCGGGATATCCGCTCGACTACAAGCGCGATCTCATCAAGCAACTCCACGCCGGGGAGATCACCATCCGCACCGACGGCCGAATCTCGCCCACGGGATTTCCCTTCAAAATCCTCGACGTGGAGGGCACGAACGGCGTCCCGGAGGTCTACGAGCAGCGTACGCGCATGTGCGATCTCGGCTATCTCCAGAACGCTTACCTCGACAGCAAGGGGCGGCTGCTCGCACGGTGCGCAGCCGAACCCGTCGATGATTACGTGCGCAAGGGCGGCAAGGAGGAAGACACCGAGCGCCGCGGCTGCCTCTGCAACGGACTCATGGCGAATATCGGGCTCGGCCAGCGACGGACATCGGGCGACGAGCTGCCGCTCTTCACCGG
>CAZRTY010000459.1:0-1667 GCA_964603055.1 uncultured Rhodothermales bacterium
CGGCACGGGTAGTATTTTCCGCACTATTTTCCGCGACCGTGCTTAGTATGCCTTAATTAAGCCGTTACTTTATTGTCGGGCGTTCGGCCATATATTTGCCTGCGCCCTGAGTAGTTGTCGAATGCGTGCCGTATTGATGATTGGCCGAAGCATGAAGGGTCCTTACACGAAGTTATTTATTGATGTCGTGCTCTGGTCGCTCGCTCTGGTGGCGGCCTATTATGTTCGACTCGAAGCGCAAACCGCGCGTTACCTCCCCGACATCGCCCTGGTTGTCCTGCTCGGCCTCCCCGTTAAGGCGGTCATTGCATGGTATCTGGGGTTCAACCGCCGAAGCTGGCACCGGTCAGGCCTGCGTGACCTCATCTCGCTGGCTTTCGGGGTGGGGATCTACGCGTTTGTCTTCCAGATTTTCGCGCTCATCTCCACGGGTGTATCCATTCCGCGGAGCGTCCCGTTTATCGAAGCCGTCAATGCGCTCATTCTGCTCGGCGGCGCCCGAGTGACGGTCCGGATGATCTTCGAGGAACGGTCTCATCTGGCCAACGGCGGACGTAAGCGGAGCCGCCGGGTCCTGATCGTCGGCGCCGGCGAGGCAGGCACGATGATCGCGCGGGAGATGCTGCGCAACCCGCAGGCGAAGCGCCTCCCCGTTGGCTTCATCGATGACGACCCGTCGAAGAAACGTGAGCGCTACCTCGGGCTGCGCGTGTTCGGACGCATCGACAACCTTCCGGCAGTCGCGCGGATGCAGCGCGTCGACGAAATCATCATCGCCATTCCGTCGCAAACGGGTTCGGTGGTGCGCCGCGTCGTGGATCTCGCGCAGAAGGCCAAGGTCGACTACCGCATTATCCCCGGCATTTACGAGCTCATCAGCGGCAGCGTCTCCGTCTCGCAAATCCGCGAGGTCGATGTAGAGGACCTGCTTCGCCGGAAGGCCGTCCGTCTCGACACCAACGACATCGCCGATTATATCGAGGGTCGGACGATCCTGGTGACCGGCGCGGGCGGATCGATCGGGTCCGAGCTCGTCCGGCAGATCGCACGATTCCATCCAAAGCAGCTCTTGCTGCTGGGCCGCGGCGAGAACAGCATTTACCAGATCGACCGTGAGGCGGCGCGTCTCTTCCCCAATGTGAAGCGGCGTTCGATCATCGCCGACGTGCGGGATTTCCGGTCGCTCGAGCATGTCTTCCGGCGTTATCGTCCGGATGTCGTTTTCCATGCGGCGGCCCATAAGCACGTACCGCTGATGGAGGATAACGCCGAGCAGGCCGTGTTCAACAATGTCGGCGGCGTGCAGAACCTGACCCGGCTGGCGCTCGAGTGGCACGTAGAGCGGTTCGTGAATGTGTCGACGGACAAGGCTGTCAATCCGACATCGGTCATGGGCGCTTCGAAGCGCGTGGCCGAGCTCATCGTGAGTGAGGCGGCCGATCGGGCAGAGGAGGGGCAGTCGTTTGTGTCCGTGCGATTTGGGAACGTCCTCGGCAGCCGCGGTAGCGTGATCCCGCTGTTCAAGGATCAGATCCAGCGCGGCGGGCCGGTTACGGTCACGCATCCTGAGATGGTGCGTTATTTCATGACGATCCCCGAGGCAGCGCAGCTCGTGATGCAGGCCGGCGCGATGAACGGCAACGGCAACGTGTACGTGCTCGATATGG
>CAZRTY010000460.1:0-1665 GCA_964603055.1 uncultured Rhodothermales bacterium
CTTGGCGCGCTCACACTCGATGTAGAGGACGCCGGCGTGGACTTTCTGTCGAGCGGCGGCCACAAGTGGCTTATGGGGATGCAGGGCCTGGGATTTATTTACGTCTCGCCACGCGCCCAGGAGCTGATCCGGCCGGTTGCCGGATGGATGCACGGACCCGTCGACTGGGAGCGCCTGTCGGACTACGACCTCCGATTCCACGACAGTGCCCGCCGATATCGACTTGGCACGCTGAATAGCGTGGGTATCGCCGCGCTGAACGCCACGCTCGCGCTATATCTCGAAGCTGATCCCACTTGGTGTGAGAACCGGCTGCTGGGTAGCGCCGCCCTCCTCGCAGAGCGCCTCGACGGGCTTGGGCTGGAGCCGTATGGACGAGATCGTGGCCAGGCACCGCTCTCCGGCATCGTCACTTATCGCCATCCTGAGGCAGACGGACTGGCCCGTCACCTGTCGGAGCGGCGCATAGCGGCCTCGGTTCGAAACGGGTTGCTGCGGTTCGCGCCGTCGTACTACCACACCGATGACGAGATCGCCGCGGTGGCCGATGTCGTCGCCGAGTTTCTTGAGGGACGCAGCGGCTCATGAGTACGGAGCCGGATAAGATCGAGGCAACGGTCGAACTCGTCGTTCCGCCGGGCTATCAGGAGAACGAGCGCGTTGATATTTACCTGACGCGCTTTATGCCGAATGTCTCCCGTAACAAAGTGCAGGTGGCGATCAGGGAGGGGCGCGTTTTTGTCAACGATGCGCCGGTAAAGCGTCCGTCGCACCAGGTCGTGGCAGCCGACGTCATCCGCGCCATCGTGATGCGCCCACCGCCCATCCAGGCGGTCGCGGAAGACATACTCCTCGATATCATTTTCGAGGATGATCACCTGATCGTTGTCGACAAGCCGGCCGGGATGGTGGTGCATCCGGCCTATGGGAATCGCACGGGCACGCTCGTCAACGCGTTGCTTCACCACGTCGGCGCCGCGGCGATTTCATTCGATGAGTCGGATGATGATGAAACGGCAGACGATGAGGATGTCGGCCTGTCGATGGCCACAGCCGCGCCGATTGCGCCCGGCGATGTAGCAGTCAGGCCCGGCATCGTGCATCGGCTCGACAAAGACACATCGGGACTGCTCGTTGTTGCGAAGAGCGATTTCGTGCACCGCGAGCTTGCGCTTCAGTTCAGCGATCGGACTGTGCGCCGGCAGTATGTGGCGCTTCTACTCGGTACGCCGGATCCTGATCGAGGCCGTATCCAGACCTGGCTCGGGCGCGATCCGAGAGACCGGAAACGGATGGCGGTGGTCGACGAGTTGCGTGGGAAGCACGCCATCACCAATTATGAACTCCAGAGATCATTTGGCGTGGCATCCGTAGTGACTTTCCGCCTCGAAACTGGACGCACGCACCAGATACGTGTTCACGCGAAGCACATCGGCCATCCCGTGTTAGGTGATGAGACATATGGTGGCCGACAGTTGAACGCCGTCGGCCCGGCGCGAGGTCGGCTGAAGCGGGTACTCAGCGCTATCGATCGTCAAGCGCTGCATGCCGCCGTGCTCGGCTTCGTCCATCCCATCACCGAGCGTGAGCTGAGGTTTGAGTCGCCGCTGCCCGCCGACATGGAACGCGCGATGGAGATTCTCGCGGAAGCATGACAGGGGAGGG
>CAZRTY010000461.1:0-1657 GCA_964603055.1 uncultured Rhodothermales bacterium
CGGCACCGCCGTCGGTGTATCTGGACAACGTTGAGGTTGTGCATTACGACGTCGACTTGAGCATCGACCCCGAAGCGCTGGCCGTCCGCGGGTCGGCGACAATCACAATCGTCGCGCTGGCCAACCGAGATGAGGTGCCCGTCACGCTCGATGGACCGACGGTCGACTCCGTGCTGGTCAATGGTAAGCAAGCAGATTTTCGATCCAGGGGCGCACGATTACATGTGCCGGTTCAGGCTCGCACGAGCGATACGCTCGCGATCACCGTGTACTACCGCGGAGCGCCCAGCCACGGACTCTACCGCGGGGTGCATGACGAGAACTCGATCATTTATACAGACGCCTGGCCTACGCGTGCGGCAGGTTGGCTGCCTGGCTTGCATCATCCCGCACACCCGGCCACGCTCTCGATGAGCCTCGACGTTGCCGGTGATTATACGGTTGTAGCAAGCGGGACCCAGTCGAGAACCGAGGACGGCCAGAATGTCTGGCAGCTTGATTCCCCTGCCCCGGTCTACACCTTTGCATTTGCTGCGGCCGACTATCTCGTTGTGGCCGATAGCTCCGGGACCATCCCCATCACGCATTATCTGATGCCGGGCGACTCAACTGCGATCGATGACCTCGCGCGGACGTCTGAGATCATCGACGTATTTGAACAGCTGCTCGGACCGTACCCCTACACATCGTTCCAAAGCGCCGCCGTTCCATTCGGGTTCGCGGGGATGGAGAACGCGTCGACGGCCTTTCTCGCGACGAATCTCTACGGCGGTCCTGCGCTCGAGGAAGTTCTCGTACACGAGATTGTCCATCAGTGGATCGGCAATGACATGACGATCGCTGATTGGCGCCATCTGTGGATATCGGAGGGCGTGACAACCTACCTCACAACCCTCTTTTATGAGATCGCTGATGGACCGGGTGTGGCTGATCGTATGCGCGCCGACTTCGGCCACATTCCGCCACACGATCCCATCGGAGACGCGCCGCTCGTTCCCGACGATATCCGCAGACCGGACGACATGCTCACCTGGCGCACGTATCGCAAAGGAGCGGCCGTAATGCATATCCTGCGGCTCGCGATGGGTGATGAGCGCTTCCTCGATGCTCTCCGCGACGTGTATCTGACCTTCCGAAACCAGCCGGCAACCACCGAAGCGTTCGTCAACGTCTTCATCGAGCGTTCGCCTGTCGATATGCGCCCGCTGCTTAATTACTGGCTCTTCGGCGATCGCATTCCGCGAATCACAACCTCATGGGATTCCTCTAGTGGCCGCCTGTCATGGATCGTAAGCGATGATGACGGTTTGCTCGATCCGCTTCCCGTCCTGCTCGAAGTCCGCACCTCAGGCGAGGTTATGTACGCCGAACTGAGCGATGGCGAGATCACGCTCCGCCCCACCAGCAGCCGGCCGAGCGTGCGCCCGGTCGGCGTCACCATGAAGGTCAGCGAGTAGCATGATAACCTCATGAGGAAACGCTCGCGGGGAATCCGACGTCGGCGTATACGGTACATGAGACGGACGCCGACTTCGATCTGATGGCATAAAATGGCCTATAGGCTGCATGTTTTGGGGGAACCGGGTTCGGCCTCGCTTCAATCCACCGCCGTGCGCCGGGACGGACAGAGCCGGCGCGCTGTATCCGAAGCTCTTCA
>CAZRTY010000462.1:0-1649 GCA_964603055.1 uncultured Rhodothermales bacterium
TAGCTCATGAACTTGCCGATGATGCCCGGCCAGAGCAGCATCGGTGCAAATGCCGCGACAGTCGTTGCCGTCGAGGCCACGACGGCGCCGCCGACCTCGGCCGTCCCGAGCCTTGCCGCATCGAAGCGCGAGTGCCCCTGCTCGCGGAAGCGGTAAATGTTCTCGACGATCACCACCGCGTTGTCGACGAGCATGCCGAGCGCGATGATCAGCGAGAAGAGGATGATGAAGTTCAACGTCTGGCCCATCGCGCTGAACACGATGAACGAGATGAACATCGAAAGCGGGATCGCCACGCCGACCAGCGTTGCACTGCGCACGCCGAGGAAAAACAGCAGCACAGCGACCACGAACAGGAGGCCGCTGATGATGTTGTTCTCGAGGTCGCGCACCATAATCTCGACGAACTCGCTCTGGTCGCCGGTGATGACGACCTGCGTACCCGCGGGGAAGGGGAAATCGTCGATGGCGGCTTCGACCGCCGCCGATGTCTCGAGAATATTGTCGCCGGAGCGCTTCTTGACGTTCAGGCTGATGACCTGCATCGGCTCGGAGTTCTCGACCGACACAAGCTCTCCGTCCTCATTTTCCTCTTTGAAAACCTGCAGCCGCGCGTATGACGTCCGCTCCTTGAAGCCGAAGTCCACGTCGGCGATGTCGCGCACATAGACGGGGCTGCCGCCCGGCGCAGCGACGACGAACGATTCGATTTCGCGCGGATCGCGGATGTTGCCGTCGACTCTGACGAGGTAGTTCAGCCTGTCGACGTCGATCGATCCACCGGGGATATTCGTGTTCTCCGTGCGGATGGCCGTGATGACGTCGTCGAACGACAGATTGTATCCCTGCAGCGCTGCGAGGTCCACGTTCACCTGCACCTCGCGTTCGAGCGCGCCAATCAGGTCGACCTCCAGCACCGACGGAATGGATTCGAACCGATCCTGCAGATCCTCCGCAACCTCTTTCAACCGTGCCAGCGAGTAGGTCGCCGCGAGGTTGACCGTCATCACAGGAAACTGCGAGAGGTCGATCTCGCTGACGATTGGCTCTTCGACGTCGGTGGGAAGCTCGGGCTTCGCGATGTCCACGCGGTCGCGCACTTTCTGGTACGCCTCGTCGATCGAGATGTCCGGGTTGAACTCGATCATGACGGAGGAAACGCCCTCGGTGGAGGTGGAGCGGATTTCCTTGATCCCGTTCACATTCTGCACTTCGCGCTCGATCTGCTGCGTGACCAGCGTCTCGATGTCGTCCGGGCTCGCTCCCGGATAGAGCGTCGTGATGATGATGTTGGGGATCTCGATCGACGGGTTCGACTCCTTCGGGATCGTCACGTAGCTCAAGAAGCCGCCCAGCACCAGCAAGACGGTCAGCACGACGATACTCGTGCGGTATTGTATGGCGAGGTTAGTAACCTTCATATTCTATCGTCAGCTTCGTTGCTGCCCTTCTCGTCGATGGCTGAGGGAGGAGTCTGCTGGTGCACGAGGCGCTCGTAATCACGGTGCCGGTGGCAGCACGCTCAGGTTGTCCTCGCCGGGTTCGGCCGTCGCTTCCACGGCCTGATGCACCTCAACGACGTCCAGCCTCTCGCCCTGTGATACATTGTTCTGGCCCTGGACCACGACCTCGTCGCCGTCGGTTAATCC
>CAZRTY010000463.1:0-1643 GCA_964603055.1 uncultured Rhodothermales bacterium
ATGTGGACGCCCGACCAGGAGATGCTTCGGCGGCTGAAGTCTCGGCTGCAGTGGGATCGATGGGAGCGCGAAATCGGGCGGCTCGGTTACACGCTCGACCGGCCGAAGTGGTCGCGGCACCCGGCGTTCCCGGACATCATCTACCCGATCGACTACGGGTATATCAACGGCACGCTGGGAACGGACAATGAGCCGATCGACATCTTCGTAGGCACGAGCGATCATGGCCTGGCCGGTGCCATCGTCACGACGGACTTCCGCAAGCGCGACGTCGAGATGAAGCTGCTGTACAACTGCGACGCTCGCGAAATCTACCTCGCAAACGGATTCATCAACTACGATCCGATGTTGATGGCGGGGCGGCTCGTGCTCAGGCGGCCGATGAGCGAATATTTTTAGCTGAGCCCATCTATCGTGCGTCCCGCGTGTGACGCAAGAGCTTGGCGGACGCGGCGGCGGCAAATTTTCTACCGGCGCAAAAGTTAGCTGCGTAGCGATGCATGAGCACGGTTTCTCCCCAGAAAAACACGCCCTACCGGGCCGGCAGGGCGTGTGGACCCGGGCGTCGAGAAATTGATCAGCAGCGTTCTGCGCGGTCGGCGCCCTCTCGGGATCAAGTCCGACGCGAGCTCTGCGAGGGACGAGTGCTACTCCACCCAGTCGGCCACGAAGACGTTGGTCTCGCGCGATGGGACGCGGTCGACGCGGCGGTTCGACGAGAAGACGAGCTTCGAGCCGTCGAAGCTGAACATGGGGAAGGAGTCGAACGTGTTCGAGTGCGTGATTTGTTTGAGGCCGGTGCCGTCGAGGTTGATCATGAAGATGGCGAAATCGCGCCCGCCGCCGTCGTGATGGTTCGACGAGAAGAGGATGCGCTCGCCGTCCGGGTGGAAGAACGGCGCCCAGTTTGCGCCGGGCAGATTCGTCACGCGCTGCTTGTTTGATCCGTCGGCATCCATCACGTAGATGTCGAGCTCGCTCGGCTCGACGACGCCCTGCTTGAGCAGCTCCTGGTACTCGGTGAGCTCGTCTCCCTGGGGCCGGGCTGCGCGCCAGACGATCTTGCGCGAGTCGGGGGAGAAGAAGGCGCCGCCGTCGTAGCCGGGCTCGTCGGTGAGTTGGAGGAGATCGCCGGTTTCGATTTCGTAGCGCCAGATGTCGAGATCGCCGGAGCGCGTCGACGTAAAGAGGATGAAGCGGCCATCCGGCGAGACGGTGGCTTCGGCCTCGTAGAATTCACTCTGGATGAGCGGCTCGGGGTTCGAGCCGTCGGCATCGGCCACGTAGATATCGAACGTTTCGTAGATCGACCATACGTAGGCGCCGGAGGGCGTGGTGCGGCGGGCCGGGCACTCGGGTGAGGCGGCGTGTGTGGATGAGTACACGATGCGGCCGTCCGGGAGGAAGTAGCCGCAGGTTGTACGGCCCGTGCCGGGTGAGACACGCTCGTAGCGCCGGCCGCTGTCGAGTAACGAACCGTCGGCGTTCATCACAAACTGTTGATCGCAGCTGCGCGGGTTGATGGCGTCCCAGTCGCTCTGGAAGATGAGTTGCTCGCCGTCGAAGCTGAAGTAGGCCTCGGCGTTGTTGCCGCCGAAGGTGAGCTGGCGGATGTTGCGGATATGATGCTCGCCGTCGAAGCG
>CAZRTY010000464.1:0-1638 GCA_964603055.1 uncultured Rhodothermales bacterium
GGTCCGCCCCCGGATGCCATCCGCGCGATGGGCGACAAGACGGCTGCGCGGGCGATGATGGCGAAGGCGGGTGTGCCCATGGCGCCCGGCACCGAGGATGCCGTCGACGATGCGGAGGAGGCTGAGCTGGAAGCCGCGCGCATCGGCTTTCCGGTGCTGATCAAGGCGGCGGCGGGAGGCGGCGGTAAGGGGATGCGGGTCGTCGAGCGTGCGTTCGATTTCAGGTCGGCGTTTGAGATGGCGCGCAGCGAAGCTAATTCCGCCTTCGGTGACTCGCGTGTCTTCATCGAGAAGTATCTCGAGGAGCCGCGTCATATCGAGATCCAGATTCTGGCGGATGCGCACGGCAATATCGTGCATCTCTTCGAGCGCGAGTGCTCGGTCCAGCGGCGGCATCAGAAGGTGATCGAGGAGGCGCCGTCGGCCGTACTGACGCCCGAGGTGCGCGAGGCGATGGGCCGTGCGGCCATCGAAGCGGCGCGGGCCTGCGGCTACGTGAACGCCGGTACGGTGGAGTTCCTGGTCGACGCCGACCTGAACTTCTACTTCATGGAGATGAACACACGCCTGCAGGTTGAGCACCCGGTTACGGAGGCGATTACCGGCATTGATCTCGTCGCAATGCAGATCCGCACGGCGGCCGGCGAGGCGCTACCGTTCTCGCAGGAGGATGTGTCGATGAGCGGCCATGCGATTGAATGCCGGATCTACGCCGAGGACCCGCTGAACGATTTCCTGCCCGATACCGGCGCATTGCTCGCGCATCGAATGCCGTCGGGGCCGGGCGTGCGCGTCGATGCGGGCGTGGAAGAGGGCGGACGGATAGAGATGCACTACGACCCGATGATCGGAAAGCTGATCACGCGCGGTGCAACGCGTCTGGAAGCCATCGTGGCGATGGCGCAGGCGCTCGATGAATATGAGATTGCGGGCGTCGCGACGACGATTCCATTCTGCCGATTCGTGATGGGCCACGACGCCTTCCGCTCGGGCAATTTCTCGACACGGTTCGTGGAGCGGCACTTCAAACCGGAGGCGCTGGCCGAGGCAGCGGAAGAAGACCTCGAGGCCGCTGCCATCGCGGCGGTCCTGCATGCCGCACGCGGAGGAGAAAATGGGAATGCGACGACGCCGTCGGCAGCCGCGCCCGCGCCGAGTGCGTGGCGTAAGAGGAGGTTTGGCTGAGCGGCGAGTTCTGAGGAGGACGCGTTGACAGCGGTTACTGGCCGTCTTTTATCAGGATCAGAAGCATCTTAAAGGCTGTCACCGGTTCGACAGCGTGCGGGATGTCTGCCGGCAAATGGATGATCTCGCCGGGGCCCACAACGTGCTCGGTATCCGCAATGCGGATCACTGACTGTCCTTCCACGGCAATGATGAGCGCGTTGAACGGCGTGGTATGCTCGGAGAGTCCCTCACCCTCATCAAACGCGAAGCACGTCACGTTGCCGCCCTTCGCTTTGGTCAACATCCGGCTGACGACGGCACCCGGCTGGATGTCGATCAGGCTTGCAAGCTTATGTGGGCCGGCGGGTAGGGTGGTGGCCATGGGAGTTGTCAGTTCTGAGTGGTGAGTAGTGAAGGTCGCGGATCGGTGTGCGTGTTTAAATGTGATTCGCCGCGCTGAAGTTCGATTTA
>CAZRTY010000465.1:0-1631 GCA_964603055.1 uncultured Rhodothermales bacterium
CGCAACATCGCCATCATCGCCCACGTCGATCACGGCAAAACCACGCTCGTCGACGCTATGCTGTGGCAGAGTGGCACCTTCCGTGAAAATCAGGACGTTGCGGAGCGGGTAATGGATTCGATGGATCTCGAACGTGAGAAGGGCATCACCATCATGGCCAAGAACACGGCCGTGCGCTATGGCGATGCCAAGATCAACATCGTCGACACGCCCGGTCACGCCGATTTCGGCGGCGAGGTCGAGCGGACGCTACGTATGGTCGACGGTGTGATGCTTCTCGTGGATGCCGCTGAGGGGCCGTTGCCGCAGACGCGGTTCGTGCTGCAGAAGGCGCTGGATTTGCAGCTGCCCGCTATTGTCGTCGTCAATAAGATTGACCGCCAGGACGCACGGCCGCAGGAGGTGCTCAACGAGGTGTACGACCTGTTCATCGACCTCGGCGCGTCCGACGAACAGATCGACTTTCCGGTACTTTACACGGTGGCCGTTAATGGCCAGTGCACGACCGACCCGGCACAGCCACTCACCGATTTCACGCCGCTGTTCGAGACCATCCTCGATCGAATTCCGGCGCCTGAAGATAAGGCGGACGCTACGCTTCAGATTCTCGTAACGAACGTTCAGCCGGATAACTTCGTCGGCCCGATCGCTGTGGGTCGCATCATTCAGGGGACGGTCCGCAACAAGCAGCGTGTCAGCCTGTGCCACCGAGACGGCACGATTGCACGCTCGACGATTACAGCATTATACACGTACGAAGGCCTGCAGCGGGTTGAAACCAGTCAGGCGGGGTCGGGGGATATCGTCGCCATTGCCGGCGTTGCCGGCATCGGACTGGGCGAGAGCCTGTCGGATGCCGAAAGTCCGAAGCCGCTCGAGCCGCTGCAGGTCGACGAACCGACGCTCTCGATGGAGTTTCGCATCAACGACTCGCCTTTCGTGGGTCGTGACGGCAAGTTCGTGACCTCGCGAAACCTGCGCGATCGTCTCATGAAGGAAGGCGAATCGAATCTTTCGCTTCGCATTGAGGAGACCGACTCCGCCGATCGGTTCCTCGTGTTTGGCCGCGGCGAACTTCAGATGGCCATCCTGATCGAACAGATGCGTCGCGAGGGCTACGAATTCTCGGTCGGCATGCCGCAAGTAATCGTCAAGGAAATAGACGGCAAGCGAAGCGAGCCTTTCGAAGTCGCGTTGATTGACGTGGCTGAGGACTACATGGGCGTCGTCATCGAGAAGCTGGGGATGCGCAAAGGCCAGTTGACGAAGATGGTCAATAACGGCTCCGGGCGCGTTCGCCTCGAATTTGATATCCCGGCACGCGGGCTGATCGGCTACCGCAACGAGTTTCTGACCGACACCAAGGGCACCGGCATCCTGACGCACCTCTTTGACCAGTTTCGGCCGTGGGCGGGGGCCATCAGCCACCGTGCAACCGGCGCGCTCGTCGCCGACCGTCAGGGCAAGGCGACGGGTTACGCCATCGTCAGTCTGCAGGAGCGCGGCGAGCTCTTCGTGGGTCCGGCAGAAGATGTCTACAGCGGGATGCTCGTTGGCGAGAATAGCCGCGATGCCGATCTCGACGTCAACATCACCAAGGAAAAGAAGCTCACCAACATGCGCGCGGCCAG
>CAZRTY010000466.1:0-1631 GCA_964603055.1 uncultured Rhodothermales bacterium
GTGAAGCCGAGGAAGATGCCGCGCGACTGGAAATCGCGCTCGCTCTCCTGATAAAAATTCGGCCCTGTGGTTTCGAAGCGGAAGCCCATGGTGTCGAATACGTCGGCGAAGCGCAGGCTGAGGTTGGCGCGGTCGTCGAAGAGCTTCTGCCGCAGTGCGATGGTCGACATCGAGAATGACGAGATGCGGCCGCGCTCGATGTCCATCGGCGAGCGATAGAAGGCGAAGAACTGGACGTCGGTGCCGGGCCGGATCTCGAACGTAGCGTTGGCGCGCGCCGACCACCCAAAAGCATCGCTGCTGACGTCTGAGCCCACGTTTGTGCCGTCCGTCGTCACCTGATAGGCGCTGAAGCTGAGGAATGCATTGAAGAGGCCGGGCACGCGCAGCGAGCCGATAGCTTCGGCACCGTAAGAATCGCTCGTGGCCATGTTGCGGAACGTGGTCACGGAGATCCCCTCTGAATCGACCTCCTTGAACTGGCGGATGACATCGACCGTCCGGCGGAAATACGGCGTGACGGTGAACGACGTGGCCCCAGAGAACCGGGTGTAGGCCAGTTCGAATGCGTGCGTGTACTCGGGCGAGAGATACGGGTTACCACGGCTCAAGTTGAGCGGGTCTTCGTAGCTCGTGAACGGGTTGAGCACGAACGTGTGTGGCCGGTTAATGCGTTTGCTGTAACTGGCCCGCAGCGTCTGGGCATCGGAGAGCGAGTACGACAGGAACGCGCTCGGGAAGACGCTGAAATAGTTATTGTCGAAGCTCTCACCGCTACGGGTAAGCTCGAATTCGGTGAGCGCCTGCTCGGCACGGACGCCAAGCTGAGCCTCGAAGTCGCCAAAAGACTGGTTTACGATGCCGTACGCCGCATGGACTTGCTCGTCGAATGCGAAGTCGTTGGTCAGGTTGACGTCAACCTCGAGCGGGTCGTTGGGCGCGATGCGGGACTCCGAGCGGAAGGAGTTGTCGACACCGCGCAGTTCGCTCTTGCCGCCGAGTTCGATCCGCGTGGTCTCGCCGATGGGCCGCACGAAATCGACCTGAAAGCTCAGGCGATCGTTGGCATCCGTCAGCCAGGTACGCTGCTCGGGAGACTGACTCCAGCCGGGGTTGGTACCGGAGAGCAAGTTCTGGAGGTAAATCGACGAGGCGTCGCGCTCGAAGCGGCTAAAACGTACTTCCGCCGAGAACTCGTGCCGCGACGGCTGCACGGTGTGGCGATAGGCCAGGCCGATGTCGCCGTTAAGTCCGTCGTTATCTGAACTCGTGAGGCGCTCTAGCATGGAGGTCGTCTCGCGATCAGCCCCGAGCTCATCATAAATCACACGCCCTTCGCCATCACCGCCGCGGTTGCCGATTGAGCCTGAAAGCGAAAGCCGATCGCGCTGCGAGATATTGTAGTCGAGCGATCCGTTGACCATGTGCGACGCAAACGAGCCGTCATCCACATTGTCCTGGACCAGGTAGGTGTAGGGCTCCACGAACCGGTTTTCGCGGAAGTTGTAGCCCGTCGACTCGCGGCTGTTGTATCGGAAGCCGTAGCTGAACGTCGTCTCGAGGCGCCCGCGCTGGTAGTACAGGTTGCCCGATGCGTTGTAGGTGTCGTTCGTGCCCGCGCCGATGTTGAT
>CAZRTY010000467.1:0-1620 GCA_964603055.1 uncultured Rhodothermales bacterium
GGATTCGTCGGTAAAGCGATCGGCGATGAGACAAACGCGTGAGGGAAGACGTGCCACGGACGTCAATCGACTACGATCATCGCGCGTTCTGCTGCGGAGCCACTGGCATCGACGACGCGGATCAGGTAAAGTCCGGAAGCCAGCTTCCCGGCATTACGCAGCGGAATTCGCCACTCCGCGCCTGGTGAGGCCTCGAATGACGACTGATACACGGCCCGACCGAGCACGTCGTAGACGAAGAGCTGAAGTTGGCCCGCCGCTTCGGCTCGATAGGATATAACCGATTGAGCGCCGGCCGGGTGCGGGGCAACATCGATCCGCGGCGCGACGGAAGAGACGATATCCGGGTCGGCACTCAGCATAGTTGATATGAACGACGTGTCGCCAATTTCCTTGCCATCGATAACGGCAGCGGCGAAGAAATCCAGCGGCCCGATGCCGTAGCCATAATACACCGGCATTCCCCACTCATCGTATGTGCCCTGTATTACATCGGCCACCAGCGCGAGGTAATCGTCGGGTCCATCGTTCGCAATGACCACGCTTGTCCATAGGGATTTTCCACCGTAAGAAAGTGTAGTGTCGTTCCGGGTGTTCACAGTAAAAATCGATCGGGGCGTTGAAACGTGCAATGTATCGACCTCATCCCCAGACGACTCCCATTGGAGCAGATAGTGATCTTCCGACCAGCGCAGATATCGGTCATTCGGTTGACCACATGCATCCTCTTCGCAGGTGATCGTGTAAATCCGGTGCCATTCGGCGTCCTCCGCCGTCACCGATCCATCAACTACCTGAACCCATTCAGTGCCACGAAAATCGGCATAGTGCCACGCATTGCCGTCGGCAAGAGGATACCATCGCTGCGGGTCCAGATCATACTCCTCATCAGCGTGCTCGAATCTGATCGAGACATCCTCGGGGAGGTCAACCGTCGAAAACTGGTAGTAATGAACGCGTGGTACAGCAGCCGCGCATTGATACATAAAACTATACACGTGGGATAGCGACATCACCACCTCGTCGCCGTTGAAGACTGTCGAGGTTGGCGTTCCGCCCGTCTCGTAGCAGGCCGTCATCCCATACGAGATAGCGACGGTGATGGCGTTCTCAAACGATGGCTCGGGCGGCGGAAAGGGCTCCTGCCAGTACGGACGAATCGTATCGATCCATGAGGTGGAATCACGAAACACATACTCGCCGCCGGGAAGCGCAATATTGGAAATAGCGAGCGTGTCGAGCTTAATCTCCAACTCCTGTGCGGACGAGATCGATACACCGATACCCGCAAGCGCCAACAGTATCGCTGCAATGCGTTGCATGATGTAATCCTTTCCTTGTGCGTGGGATCAACACGCCTCCGCATCCGGCTCATCAGGACAATCGGTGCGGCACTACGCGGTGCGTCGTTAATCGAAATAGTATGAACGCGCCGAGCGGCATTCCAGTGATGGGAGTGGCAGCTATAGACATACCCTCGATCCCGGATGTCTATAGTCCGGAACGTATCAGTAGGAACGCGACGCAGCCGGCCGGGAGCGTCGCCGGTGCATCAGGTGCCCACGCGCCCTTCCATCGGCGATGACGGCTGCGCGTAGTACCGCCGTGGGATGCGCCCGG
>CAZRTY010000468.1:0-1611 GCA_964603055.1 uncultured Rhodothermales bacterium
AGCACGAAAATTATCGCCGCGACATGGTATGATCGCAAACGGCGCGTATTCTTCGGCCGGCGCCCTGACCCTGTATCACGGGGATATTCTGAACGAGCCACTTCTATGTCCGGCTCCATCATTCGAGTCATACCGCCGAAACAATCGTGAGCTTAATTCCTGCTTCATAATAGATCGCGACGGGGGGAAGAGCAACGTTAAGTTGTCTCTCGTCAGACCAATGACACGTCATGAATCGACTTCTAAGGCGCGTTGTAAAAGTGAATACAGCCTATACTTCCCTCATTTCGATATCCTCCAATGGTGATGCACTGTATTGGTGATGATGTCTATCCCGCCGTTTCGGTTCGATTGACGCTCATAGTCTCTTGCCTGTACGTATTAGGCTGCGGAGACGTCGACGTCACGCGGCACGCCGCACTGGCGTTCGACCCGCTTGTAGAGGCATCCTTCGAGGAAGTCTACCGCTACGAGTTCGCGACGGGAAACCCGTTATCGTTTCACGTGCTCGAAGAGAACGTTCTGGCGGTCGTGGATTATGACAGCCCCGAACGCATCGTATCGATAATGCGGATGCCGGACGGGGAGACGCTCGGATCGCTTCGGGAAGGCCAGGGGCCGAGTGAGCTGAGCCGAGGCGGGCTCAAATACATCCATCCTCTGACGCGGAATCGTCTGTGGGTGTGGGATGGAGGTGCGCGCCGCGGCATCGTCCTCGATGGGATGGAGGAGCAAAGCACCATTCACAGGCCGTCAGCGCTCCTGTTCGTGCCACTGAACGACACGGCGGCCGTTTCGTACGGCAATAGCCGGAGTCAACTCGCTACGTACCACCGAATCGACCTGGAGGCAGGATCGATCGATGATCCTCACTTCGGCATCGAGTACGCTGATCACTCAGATATGCAGCCACTTCATCAGAATTACCTGTTGAAGCAGGGGGCTTTTGCGGCGGATGACGATGCGCTGTTCATCGGGCTGCATTTCGGCTCGCATGTGTACCGTGTTGCTGCCGAAGGGCTCGGTTTCGAAACCTTTGAACCTGCCCGGATACCGATTCCTCCGCCGGCGAGTGATGACGGCAGCATCATGGCACCCGACAATGCCGATCATCCGCAAACGGCGTTGGCGCTGTCCGTGGATGGTGATGAGCTCTACGTCCTTTTCTCCGGCGTACAACTGCAGATGAGCGAGGCGCAGGCGATGTTGTTAGCCGCCCGTGGACGCCTCGACGCCGTTCTCGAAGAAGCCGAGACGTCGGACCGGCTCCTGGTGTACGACAAGTACACCGGCGAATTCCTGCGTGAGGTTCGTCTTCCGGTAAGGGCGCGCGACGTCGAGATCCGAGGCGAGGACGTGTACATCCTCACTGTTGACGACATGCCTCCGACGATAATCAGGTACCGGATGGAGCAGGGAGTCTGAACAGATGGTCGAGCCATTTACCGGTCTGATTCATTCCATCAGCACATCGGTATCAGCTTCTCGGTTCTACGCCGTGATGCCGCCGCGCAGGTTGAATGCATCGTATCCCATCGGACGCGGGAACTCCACCGCGCGTGTCGAACGGCAGCAGACGACGAGGTAAATCAATCCACATCCAACGAATAG
>CAZRTY010000469.1:0-1607 GCA_964603055.1 uncultured Rhodothermales bacterium
GTTTTTTTAAACGCCAGGTTGTGCATCCATGGAGAGATCGAATGCGCGACGGGATTGCCGATAAGTGCAATCGGCCGGAGATGTGTGTTGAGATCCATCGAAGTAAGCGATATCGTACGGGCGGCAAAGGTACGTCACCACCTATTGACACGCCGGCGTGCGTGCGTGTGTGACGCGGCCCAGAACTCTTTATCCCCCGAACTGATTGTCATGTCGTTCAGCTCTGAAGTCAACCGCATGTTTGATCGTGCGGCCGCTCTTACCAACCACGATTCCGGCCTGCTTCAACAAATTAAGGCCTGTAACAGCCTCTACGAGTTCCGCTTCCCGCTGAGGCGCGATGACGGATCGATCGAGGTCATCACCGGCTATCGGGCTGAGCACAGCCAGCATAAGCTGCCGACAAAAGGTGGAATACGGTACGCGCCCAACGTAAACGCGGATGAAGTAAAGGCATTGGCCGCGCTGATGACGTTCAAGTGCGCTGTGGTTGACGTCCCGTTTGGAGGGGCGAAGGGCGGTGTGTGTATCGATCGAAGGCAATATTCGGAGGGCGAGCTCGAGCGCATTACCCGCCGCTATACGTACGAACTGATCCGGAAGGATTTCCTGGGACCTGGAATTGACGTACCGGCGCCCGACTACGGCACGGGTCCGCAGGAAATGGCCTACATCGTCGACACCTACCAGACGATTGCCGACCCGCTGTTCGCGCAGGCTTGTGTGACGGGTAAGCCGCTCGGCCTAGGGGGCGTTCGCGGACGGAAGGAAGCAACGGGCCGCGGTGTTTACTTCGGCATCCGCGGCGCCTGCGAAGACCGGGACGATATGAAACGCCTTGGCCTCGAGCCTGGGCTCGAAGGGAAGCGTGTTGTCGTCCAAGGGCTGGGCAACGTAGGATATCACGCCTCTAAGTTTCTGCAGGAAGGAGGTGCGCTCATCGTGGGCCTCGCCGAGATAGAAGGCGCGATTTACGACCCAAATGGCCTCGATGTTGATGCCGTCGTAGCCTTTCGGAAATCGAGCGGCTCGATACTGGGATATCCCGGTGCGGAGGTCATCACGGATACCAAGAAGGCACTCGAACTGGAGTGCGACATCCTGGTGCCGGCTGCGCTCGAGGGCCAGATCAACAGCGAGAACGCAGCGCGCATCAAAGCGCCCATCATTGCCGAGGCGGCCAACGGACCCACGACCTCGGATGCCGACCGGCAGCTTGTGGAAGCAGGCAAGCTGGTGATCCCTGACGCCTATTTGAACGCCGGTGGCGTTACCGTTTCCTATTTCGAGTGGCTTCGAAACCTGTCTCGGGTCCGTTTTGGGAGACTGAGCCACCGGTTTGAGGAGAAGAGCGCGGCGAGCATCCTGCAGGCTGTCGAAGGATTGACCGGCAATCGATTCGCCGAGGATGTCTTTAAATCTGTGGCGGCGGGTGGCAGCGAAGAGACGCTCGTCAACTCAGGTCTGGAAGAGACGATGACGTACGCGTATCAGGAGATCCGCGAGTATGCGCGTCGCTACGAGACGGATCTACGGACCGCGATGTATGTGAGCGCCATCGACAAGATCGCGATCGTGTACCAGCAGATGGGGATCTTCCCTTGATG
>CAZRTY010000470.1:0-1604 GCA_964603055.1 uncultured Rhodothermales bacterium
TGGATCACCTTGTGAGGGAATACCTCATTACCTGAAAGCGCTTGCAGGAGAACGAGCACGCCGCTTGAGAGGAGAGGGCGACGGGTAATTCTCCCTACACTTCGCCACAGCACGCAATGGGTTGCGAAATGAGATGATTGTCAGCGCGAGAAAGCCGCGCGCCCACCGTTCGGAAGCGCCGCCTTCCCTGCATCTCTTCACATGGATGTTTATCCTCGGCCCGTCCGACTGCCGAAATTTCGACGTACAACATGCATTTTGTGGATATCGGGATCATCGTGCTCTACATGGGTGCGATGTTGGGGATCGGGTTCTTCTTCATGCGTCGAAACGAGACGGGTGCGGACTACTACGTTGCCGGGCGCGACAGGGGTAGCTTTCAGATAGGCCTCTCGGTGGTTGCCACAGATGTGGGCGGCGGATTTTCAATCGGTCTCGGCGGGCTCGGCTTCCTGATGGGCCTGTCAGGTTCGTGGATGCTGTTCACGGGTCTGCTGGGCGCGTGGATCAGCGGAGTCGTCCTGATTCCCCACGTCAAAAAGCTTTCGAACCGACAGTTTCTAACATTCCCGCAGCTGTTCGAGCATCATTACGGCTCGGCTGTGGCGCTCCTCGCGGGCATCATCTCAGCGGTCGGCTACCTCGGCTTTACGAGTTCGCAGATGCTGGCGGGAGCCAAGCTGGCGACGGCCACCTTCGGTGGAATCGACCTGCAGACGGCGCTCCTCGGGATGGGCGTCATCATTGTGGTCTACACGGTGCTGGGCGGACTGAGAGCCGTCATCTTCACCGACGTCCTCCAGTGGTCGGTGTTGATGGTTGGCCTGATCGGCGTTGGCCTGCCGTTTGGGTATGTCGCCATCGGTGGCATAGAAGAAATCCGCGCGGTGCTGCCGGCTGAGTTCTTCAGTTTTAGCAATGTGGGCTGGCAGACACTCGTTAACTGGGGCGTCACCATCATACCTGTTTGGTTTGTGGGGATGACGCTCTATCAAAGGATTTACGCCTCGCGCGACGTCAAAGTGGCGCGCCGGGCCTGGTTCCTGGCGGGGCTGTTCGAGTGGCCGGTGATGGCATTCATGGGCGTGTTGCTCGGGCTATTTGCTCGCGTTGCCGCCGAACAGGGCATGTTCGCGTTCCTCGGCTACGACGACGTCGGTTCGATGGACGCGGAAATGGGCGTGCCGTTATTGTTGAGGGCGGTTTTGCCCGTGGGGCTTATGGGGATCATGATGGCAGCCTACTTGTCGGCCATTATGTCGACCGCGGATAGCTGCCTGATGGCCGCCTCGGGGAATGTGATTACCGATATTTTTGGCCGGTTCGGGTGGATCGACGAGACGGGCCCGCGCTTCGTTCGCGTCTCGCAGGTGGTTACGCTCGTGCTGGGTTCGGCAGCGCTCATCCTGGCCTCGGCGATGGAGAACGTGCTGGAGCTGATGCTCCACTCGTACGCCTTTCTGGTCTCGGGGCTCTTTATTCCGGTGATCGGCGCACTGTTCTTGCCGCGCCCATCAGCGCCGGCGGCGTTCGTCGCGATGCTCGGCGGAGGAAGCACTACGTTGATTCTGATGCTCCTCGATGGACTCGTGCTGACGCTGCCG
>CAZRTY010000471.1:0-1595 GCA_964603055.1 uncultured Rhodothermales bacterium
CTCGATCGACGAAAACCGAACTTTACCGGCCAGTAATGGCTGACGAATACCGAACTGTCTGCTCGAGCCGATGATCACACTGATCATCATGATCGTGGCGCTGATGCTCTACGGACTGTTTTCGAGCGCGGCAACCGCATTCGATACAGCCGGCCGTCTGCGAATCCGCATCGTCCTACCGAGGTCGGGCACCGCAGCCTCCTCCATCAGACATTTTCTCGACAATCCGGCTCGCCTGCGGGTACTCACGCATGGCGGTCGAAGCGTCTCACTCGTCATCGTTGCCACGGCGACCTTGTTTTTGCTGGGAAGTCAGACGGCCGCGTTCCTTGACGGCAGCTCGCTACACCCACTCGCAACTCTCCTCCTGACCGGAGTCGTCGTCACGCTTGTTACGGCGATCCTCATTTTGACCCTCGGCGAGCTCGCGCCACGCGTTATGCTAAGACGGCTGTCGAGCCGCGCTGTCTTTGCCGTTGCCATCCCGCTTCGAGTGGCGGATATCCTTCTCTTTCCGCTCATCTGGTTCGCATGGTCAGCGTCCGTTCGCACTGCTCGGTCTTTCGGCGCCACAGACGATGGAATTCTGGACGCCATCAACGCCGACCTCGTGCCCGGCGCAGATGCATCTCCAAGACACGGCATCGACGGCCAGACGCTGTTCGAGAACGTACTGGAGCTCGCCACCGTGCGCGTTCGCGACTCGATGATCCCGCGGACGGAGATCGAGGCGGCGGATGAAGACGCCTCCCTCACCGAAGTCCGGCGCCGCTTCATCGAATCCGGTTTATCTCGCCTACCCGTCTACCGGGAGAACATCGACCGCATCACGGGGATGGTGTTTGCACATGACCTCTTCGCCGAGCCCGGTCGACTATCCGAGATCATCCGGCCAGCGCGCTATGTGCCGGAGTCGAAGCTATCGAAAGACTTGCTGCAGGAATTCCTCGCGACCAACACGTCGATCGCCGTCGTCATCGATGAGTACGGCGGCACCGCCGGCCTTGTCACGCGCGAAGATCTGCTAGAAGAACTCTTTGGCGACATCCAGGATGAATTCGACATCGACGATGACATCCTCCGGCGAATCGGTAACGACGTCTACATCCTTTCCGGGAAAGTCCGTGTCGACGAAATCAACGAGCGCTACGGTCTTGGCCTTGAGGAAGGCGACTACGACACCATAGCCGGCTTTATTCTCGAACATGCCGGCACCATTCCAACACCGGCTCAAGAGGTGGTCGCGGGAGAATTCCACTTCACCATCCTCAAAGCCACATCCAGCCGCATCGATCTGGTAAAGCTTACCCGTCGCATCGACGAGAATCAGCAGCCTTCCTAAATCCAAGCTGTTCGGATAAGTGGGGAGAGTACGCTGGGGCCGCGTTTTACGGCAAAGCGGTAGTCCTGCGCATTTAACCTGCTCCGCGCCCTCATAGAGGAGAGTTCGTCACCCAGGGCGCAGTCGCCTGATCTAAAGTCCGGCGACAAACAGGACTAATCCCACAGTTTGCTGGAGGCTACGGCCATGTCGAGCCGTTACTCCGTAAAGCCTCGCCGGCCAAACGCCAGCACGAGCTTCAGGTGTGTCAGCA
>CAZRTY010000472.1:0-1590 GCA_964603055.1 uncultured Rhodothermales bacterium
TCATCCCCTACCTCAACTTCTCCGGCAATTGCCGCGAGGCGATGGAGTTCTACGCCACGCTCCTGAACGCCGAGATCGACTACATGCAAACGCACGGCGAGAGCGAAATCGCAGATCAGATTCCGCCCGAGCATCACAATGCCGTCCTGCACGCGAGCCTCAGAGGCGATGATTTCTACCTGATGGCGTCTGACGCAATGCCGGGCACTGAGTGCAAAGCCGGGAGCTCGCATGTGGCACTCGTCGTCGACTCGGTGGAAGACGCAGAGCGTGTTTACTCGGCCCTGAGCGATGACGCCACGATCACCATGCCGCTGGAAGAGACGTTCTTTTCGAAGCGATTCGGCATGTTGATCGACCGGTTCGGCACGCCGTGGATGATCGATGTGGCCGACGAGACCTTCCAGGGAGCCGCGCCGGATTCAGCCGTCGGCGCCGCCTGAACTCAGCCGTATTCTCGACGAGGCCCGGTTGTGAATCACACGATTCATCTTCAAACGTACGATTCCCCGCTCGGGCGGTGGATCCAGGGTAACTGGAACCCGCCCGGGCTCGAATCGATCGTCGAGCGGATCTGGTATTTCGAAGGCATGATCGACGCGCGGCGCGAGCGTGTCTTTCCAACAGGGCGGGCAGAACTCATCGTTCACGTGGGTCCGCCCTACCGCAGCGTCACCGAGTCGTCGGCGTTCTCGGCGGTGAATGCGAACGGACTCATGCTGCGGCCGGAAATCATCGAAGGGCCGAACGTGCACTCCGTCGTGATGGGCATGCGTTTTCACCCGGCGGGCATGTTTGCGGTCTTCGGCCCGCCGGTCCAGGACATGACGGATGTGACCATCGATGTGGCCGATATGATGCCTCATGCCGCACGCGAACTCGAGGAGCGATGCGCCGCGGCGGACTCAGCGGAACGCCGCATGGTGATCGCGGCCGAGTGGGTCAGGCAGCGGATACGGAGTAACGTGGAGTCTGCACCCGTGGTGGCCTGGGCGACGAAAGAGATCGATCGCAGCCGGGGACAACTCGCCATTGCAGAATTGATCGAGGCCTCGGGCTATTCGCGGACGAACTTCATCCAGACGTTCCGTCGTCATACCGGCGTGCCCCCCAAGGTCTATGCACGGCTGGCACGTTTTCAATACGCCATGGATCTCCTCCGTAACGGCAACGAAGCCATCGCCGGCGTGGCGGTCGAGTCGGGCTTCTACGATCAATCGCATCTTACAGCGGAGTTTAGCGCCCTTGCCGGCATGACACCCGGCGTTTTTCGACAGGCAAGCCGATATCCCGACAGCATCAATCTTGTCGAGCCGGCGCACGGCTGAACATTTTTCCAATACTTCGTCCGACGGCGCCGGTAATCTGAGGGCAGACGTCCATCAACAAACTCAGACAACGTCATGGCTCAGAAAGCTTACATCCCTGAGGGATTTTCTCAGGTCACGCCCTATCTGCTCAACGACAACGCCGCGGGCGTGATTGACTTCCTGACCGAAGTCTTTGACGCTACGGTCATTGAGCGCTCGGATCGCGAAGACGGATCACTCTTGCACGCCGACATCGCCATTGGCGACAGCCGCCTGATGA
>CAZRTY010000473.1:0-1585 GCA_964603055.1 uncultured Rhodothermales bacterium
CGGCTGACCAACAACCTGGAGCGCGCTCGCGTGGAAAACCGGTGTGGGGTTCTTCGGTCCGAACGGTTCGAATTGACGCAGTATGGCCCAAAGCCGCGGGCTGATCTCGCCAACTTCTAACCGGGCGTCGTAGTCTATCGCCGGCGTCAACATGTCGGGCTCGATCATGCCCCCGACGACGTCGTTCAGCCGCTGCCTGAACGCGGGGAGATTCTGCTCCGGAAGTGAAAGTCCCGCCGCATAATCATGACCACCAAATTGCGTCAGCAGATCCTCGCACGCTTTCAGCGCATCGTAAATGTTGAGCCCCGTAATCGAACGCGCCGAGCCCTTGACCTCGCCATCAACCGATGTGAGCATGATCGACGGGCGGTGATACCGCTCGACGATGCGGCTGGCAACAATGCCGATCACGCCGAGATGCCATTCGGCATCGTGCAGGACGAGCGCATGCGGCGTGCCCGAGGTGATCTGCCGGTCGGCGAGCTTGACGGCTTCGCCGGCGGTCTTCGCATCGAGCTTGCGGCGCTGCTGATTCAGCTCTTCAAGTTGGCGCGCGAGGGCGGCGGCTTCATCTGATTGCTCGGCGAGCAGGAGGTCGACGGCAAGAGATGCATGGCCAAGTCGGCCTGCGGCATTGATCCGCGGGCCGATGCCAAACACGATGCGGCTTGTTGAACACGTTGCCAGATCAACACCTGCGAGCTCAGCAAGCTGCCGAATACCCGGCCTCGCACCACGTCCGAGGCACGCGAGCCCTTCCGCCATCAGAATGCGGTTCTCCCCCGTCATCGGCACAATATCGCTGGCCGTCGACAGCGCTACGAGATCGAGATACTCATATGCTTCCTCAACGTCCTCTCCCAGCTCGTGCAGAACGGCAACGACCAGCTTGAATGCGATACCGCATCCTGAAAGCTCCTTGAACGGATAGCCGCAGTCGGATCGTTTGGGGTCGATGACGGCCGTGCAGTCGGGCAATGCCGGCGTCGGCGTGTGATGGTCGCAGATGATGAGGTCGATGCCGCGCTCGCCGGCGTATCGTGCTTCGTCGATGGCCGTGATCCCACAATCGACCGCGATGATGAGCGACGCGCCGATGTCGGCGGCATGATCAATCCCCCGCGCATTTAATCCGTACCCATCCTGATACCGGTCGGGGATGAAGTACGAGACATCAGTACGTTTTCGGAGGAACGACTTGAGCAGTGCCGTCGCAGTGGTGCCGTCAACGTCGTAATCCCCGTAAATCAGCACCCGCTCGCCTTGCTTGATCGCTCGGGTCAGACGGTCGACGGCGGCATCCATGTCCGCCATGTCGAGCGGATTGTGCAGCATATCGCGCGAAGGGCGGAAGAAGGCGCGTGCGTCATCGAATGATTCGACGCCGCGCAGCATAAGGGCGCGGCCGAGCGCTTCGGGCAACGCGTTGAGGTCCCCGCAAAGGCGTTGAAGCGTGTCGTTGCAAGAGATGTCGCGGTGGATCCAGCGGTATCGCATGAGGTGCTATCCTGATGAAAGGCAGTAGTATAGCCGAAGCGCCGCCACGTTCAAACCAATGCCGGGTGAAACCCGTGCGCGTTCC
>CAZRTY010000474.1:0-1583 GCA_964603055.1 uncultured Rhodothermales bacterium
AGCGATGTCACCAGCTCCTCGCGAATGGCGTCGAGCGGCGGATTGGTGACCTGCGCAAAGAGCTGACGGAAGTAATCGTACAGGAGACGCGGCTTGTCCGACAGCGCAGCGAGCGGCGTGTCGTTTCCCATCGACCCGATGGCTTCCTTGCCCGTCTCGGCCATGGGTTCGAGCAGCAACCGGATTTCCTCGATGGAGTATCCAAACATCTGCTGAAGCCGCTCGAGCCCAACGTCGTCTTTCGGATGCGATGCCGGGGCCGTGGGCAAGTCGCTCAGGTGTTTCAAGTTCTGGTCGAGCCATTCCCGGTACGGCCTGCGCCGGCTGAGCTGTCGCTTTATTTCCTCGTCGCTGACAACGCGGCCTTCCAACAGGTCGATCAGAAACATACGACCGGGTTCGAGCCGGCCTTTCTCGACGATGCTCGCCGGGTCGATGTCGAGGACGCCCGCCTCCGAGGCGAGCACGCACATTCCATCGCGCGTAATCGTGTATCGGGATGGACGCAGTCCGTTGCGGTCGAGCACGGCGCCGATATAACGGCCGTCGGTGAACGGCAGCGTCGCCGGGCCGTCCCACGCCTCCATAAGGCAGCTGTGGTATTCGAAGAAGGCGCGCCGCTCGGGGTCCATGTCTTCGTGCCGCTCCCACGCTTCGGGGATGAGCATCATCACCGCGTGCGGCAGTGAGCGCCCGGCCAGGTGCAGCAGCTCGATGGCGTTGTCGAGCGTCGCGGAGTCGCTGGCGCCGTCGGTCAGGATCGGCAGGAGCTTCGCCATGTCGTCGCCGAAAAGCTCCGAGGCGAACAGCGACTCGCGGGTGTTCATACCGTTGGCGTTGCCCCGCACGGTATTGATTTCACCGTTGTGCGAGATGAACCGGAATGGTTGAGCCAGCGCCCACATGGGGAATGTATTCGTACTGAAGCGCGAGTGAACCATCGCCAACGCGCTTTCCATCCGCTCGTCGGATAGATCGGGGAAGTACTGCGGCACCTGCTCCACCGTCAGCATCCCCTTGTAGACCATCGTCCGGCTCGACAGACTGGCTACGTAGAAGTAGTCTTTCTGCGTGAGTTCGAGCCTGGCGATGCGATGCTCGGCCACTTTGCGGATCACATACAGCTTGCGCTCAAACGCGTCGAGCTGCGCTGTCGAGGCTCCCGGCGCGATGAACACCTGCCAGATCGCCGGCTCGACAGATTTCGCCGCCGGACCGAGGCCCTCGTGATTCGTGGGGACCTCCCGCCAACCCAGCAGCTTCTGCCCTTCTTCGCTGACGATCTCTTCGATGAGATGCATGCAGGTGAGCCGCTCGTCGTCATCTTGAGGGAGGAACAGCATGCCCGCACCGTACGCGCCGATAGCGGGTAGCTGAATCCCCAGTTCATCACACTTGGCCCGCAGGAATCTGTCGGGGAGTTGGATGAGGATGCCCGCGCCGTCGCCCGTGTTTTCGTCGCAACCACATGCGCCGCGATGCTCGAGATTGATCAGGATCTCGATCCCCTTTCGGACAATGTCGTGGGAGGGGTCACCCTTGATATTACA
Organism: uncultured Rhodothermales bacterium; assembly: GCA_964603055.1. Classification (GTDB taxonomy): domain Bacteria; phylum Bacteroidota; class Rhodothermia; order Rhodothermales; family CAZKDQ01; genus CAZRTY01. The sequence goes on from CAZRTY010000474.1 coordinate 1,551, forward strand.
TATGAAGCCGACTCCGCAGGCGTCGTGCTCGAA
>CAZRTY010000475.1:0-1580 GCA_964603055.1 uncultured Rhodothermales bacterium
CCTGCACCTGCTCAACGCTCACCACCTGCTTGAACAGCAGCATAATGACGACGCGATCCCGAAGGTCAAGTGGCGAAAAGATGTGACCGGCATCGTCGACGGCGGGAGCCGGCTTGGTGCTCGGCGGCGTGTCGATCTTGGACTCGGCGTCGTACGGCTGGTCGAGGCCCGGCTCGGCGACATCTGACGGACTGGCCGCCGGCGGAGTCATACCATCTCCACTTGGCTCGAACGCATCCTGGTGCGGAGAGGAGGGAACATCGTCGGACGGATTCGGCCCTGGCTCGGGCCGCCACTTCGGATTTCGCAGCCCGCCTCGCTCACGAGGGGTGGCCGGTGGTTCAGTACGGAGCGGATCGACGTGCAGCCAGGGTTCCGGGGCATCGAACGCCTCGTCATCGGGCGCGGGGTCATCCGAGGATGCAGGCTCGGGGTCACGACGGATCTCGTCGCTCCAATCGCTCGGGTCGAATGACGATGCAAAGCTTTGAGGCGGCATCCCTTGCTCGTCATCCCAGCGCCGAGGATCAATCGAAGGATGGTGCTCGAATTCTTGGTCGTCCTCATCGGACTGACGTGGTTGAGCAACGTCGTCCGTCAGCTCGCTACGCTCATCCCCACTAAAATAAAACGGGGTGGAGGGGCGGGGCGAAGGTTCTGAAGGGAAGCTCGTCGGCGCATCTGCGTCGAACCCGCTGCGCAGATCGATCGACGGATCATGTCCAAAATTGACCTCCCGCTCATCCGCACGAATCGTGCGAGCAACGTCGTCCCTCAGCTCATCGCGATCATCCCCACCAAATTGAAACGGTGCAGATGAGCGGGGCGAATGTTCTGAGGGAAAGCGTGCCGCCGCATCTCCATCGAAGCCGCTGCGCAGATCAATTGACGGATCGTGTCCAAAATCGACCTCGCGCTCATCCGCACGAATTGTGCGAGCAACGTCATCCCTCAGCTCATCACGATCATCCCCACCAAAATGAAACGGTGCAGATGGACGAGGCGAAGGTTCTGAAGGGAAGTCGGTAGAAATACGTCTGTCGTCGCTGGGATTGAGAGCGGCAGTATGCCCCGAATCCGGCGTGATCCTCTCGGCACGATCGCCGCAAAGATCCGCGCCCGTATAAATGCGGTTAATGGATGGGGCGGAAGGCGGAGCCGCGAACGATTCCGCCGCATCGATCGGCGCGAACGGCCGTGGCGGCGCGGGCCGAGCGTTTTCTTCGTACGAGTGGATCGGCAGCGGATCGACCTGTAGATGCTGCGTGTGCTGATACGATCGCTGGTCCGCAGGTTTGGCGGGCTCCTCGTCCTGGTCGGGCGTAATCAAGCCCGTCAGACGCTGCACGCCGCGCTTGATCTCCCTCCACGGCGTGATGAGACCATCGTCTTCATGGAGCGACGAAAAGGGCGTGCGGGGAGATTGTCTTCTTTCCGGATTCATACCGCTCGGACGAGAGTTGGCGAGTCATCGGCCGCGCAAATACATCGCGCCGTGAAACCTGAAAATCGGCCGACCAGTGCCGTTCTTAAGCGATCCGGCGATCAGGATGAGAACTGTCCTTCGTCTCTTGCCCGGT
>CAZRTY010000476.1:0-1579 GCA_964603055.1 uncultured Rhodothermales bacterium
GCACGACGGGCCGCGTGGCTGCAAACGTCCCGGCCTGAAGCCGCACGAAGTAGAGGCCGGCGGCGAGTCCGGTCCCGTCGAACGCCGATTCGTGCCGACCCACCGGGAGGTCGTCGTCCACAAGCACGGCGATCTCACGGCCGAGGATATCGTAGACAGTGAGTCGCACCGGCCCGGCTTTGGCGAGGTCGAAGGCGAGTGTGGCGGCTCCGGCCGTGGGGTTGGGGTAGGGGGCGTAGAGGGTGAGTCTGGCGGGTGATTTCCCGCCGCCTTCCACACTCACGGTAAAGTTGAACGGGGTGCCGAAGGCGTCGAGTTCGATGACGCGTGGTCCCGAAAAGCTTCCCCCTCCGTTCTGCACGAACTCTGCGCGGAAACGGCTCGCTGTCGTTTCGGACAGGTTCGCACAAAGCAGGAGTTGGTTCTGATCCGTTCCTCCACCGAAAGGCAGCACCGGCTCAAATTCGTACAGCAGCTCAAAAGCCTGGGTATCGGTATCGAAGCCTAACAACCGAAATTGCCGAAATGAGCGTCTGAGGAGGCCCTGGTCGTGGCCAGCGCGCAGCACGAAGCTCTGCGGCGCAACTTCGGTCGTGGTCTCCCACTCGACGAAGTGTTCGAAGCCATCGTCCCGGTCGTCTCGGAAGAAGGCGAAGCCGGATTCGGAGGTGGAGAAGTCCCCGCCGAAGATGTTCTCTCCCTCCTCGTCGTTCCCACTCTTGAAGCCGCTCGATGCCGTTATGGTCGTTCCTCGAGAGACGTCCCAGAGGTCCATCGTAACGGGAGCGAGCGGGCAATCCGCCATTGCCGGAGCCACGCCCAGAAGCGGTGCCGTCGCATCGGCGAAGCCTGTTGCAAGGGTTCCGGTTCGCGCGAACGGACTTTCGTCCTGCACCGTGGGGCTGTCGGCCGGCTCGTTGAAGTTGAGAAGCAAGAGGCTGCTCTCGTCGCTGTCGAGATCGCCCATCGGTGGAGTGAACGAGCTGCCGCTGTAGCGGGCCACGTCGGATATCCGAACGGATTCGAGGTATCCGACGAAGCCGGGGTTGAGCGAGCCATCCCGGAAGATGGCTCCGATATGGGCGAGGCCCGCGCCATTACCTACGGAAATGCTCATCGGCCGATACGCGAGCAGGATTCCGTCAACATATATTCGCTCCTCCGCGCCGTCGTAGACATAGGCGACATGGTGCCACACATCGGGTGCCATGACGGCGGTGACGGCTAGGAGGCTTCCGGCGGGGTAGTTGCCACCCGAGACGTACGTGGGCCCGACATAGAGAACCTTATCCTCCTGGAAGTAGGTCCACTCGTTGAAGAGCCTGCCGGAATTTCCACCGCCGGCGGGAAAAAGGACGACGGCCTCGTAAGTCGCGGCCGTGCTGATCGCCGTCTGGCCATCGACCTGGATGACATCCGTGGGATCGTCGAAGAAAGCCGTCTGCGCGGCGGCAGGCACGGCGGACATGGTGAGCGCAAGAAACAGGAATACAGCAGTAAGAGAGCGCATGGCAATACTCGAACGGTGAAACGCCTAACTCACCTATCGTGAAACTCGACGCTCGCGTATCACGCGATT
>CAZRTY010000477.1:0-1578 GCA_964603055.1 uncultured Rhodothermales bacterium
CGTCTGGTATCGCGGCCCCTCCTCCTTGAAGTACGCCACCACCTCGGCATCCAGCCGGATACTGATCGGAACCTTGGCCTTGTCGCCGGGCATCACAAGCTCTGCTCCGGCCAGTTGTTCATCAGACCACAGCCCGTTGTCAGCGTCGGATGCCGCGTTGGCCTCCGCTTCGGCATCCGTCATGCGGTCGAGCCGCTCCCAGTCCGTCTGCCCCGCACGTCGTGAGTCAGAACTACGCGTTGTAATATGCCTCTCGCTCATTCTTGCTTGCCCTCCTCGCTGAGATGATGCGATATACGCCATTTCGGATGGTATAGACGACGGTGATCTCCAACCAGCCCATCATCCCCACAGCGGCGAAACGAACCTCGCCATCTCGATCAGAACGAGACTCAAGTACGGTCCCGTTAAAGATCTCGATGGCGTCGTCAAAGTCGATTCCATGCTTGATCAGATTAGCTGCCGCCTTCTCAATATCCCACTCGAATTCCAGCGCGTCTCTCATTCGTGTATATACGCCTGTATATATAGTTCCCTCACCCCATCGACCACCGGTCCTGGTCACGCCGCCGTCGCGAAGCGTGTTCTTCTGGTACAAGACGCTCGCAATGCTGGATGTAGGGTAGGTCCGTAACTTCACGTCCCCCCTCACCCATCACTCACCACTCACCCATCAAACCTCCCGCTCACGACTCAGCATGCCCCTCATTCTAAATTGCCGCGGTAAGCATCTCGACTGCCGTCCGGGCCAGGGTCCGCACGTGATGGGCATCTTGAACGTCACGCCGGATTCCTTCTCAGACGGCGGCGACTACCTCGATCTGAATGCTTCGCTCCGACGCGTGGAAGAAATGGCCAAGCAAGGCGCGTCGATCATCGACATCGGCGGCGAGTCGACGCGACCTCGAGGAACGGCCTACGGCAGCGGCGCGGCGGCGGTGGATGCGCACGAGGAAGCGCAGCGCGTCGTACCGGTGGTGAAGGAAGTGGCGCGGCGATTTCCCGACCTCCTGATTTCGATCGACACGTATAAGCCGGACGTTGCCGCCCAGGCCGTTGACGCCGGGGCCCACATCATAAACGACGTCACCGGACTGCGGCTCTACCCTGAGACGGCGCGGATCGCAGCCGATGCCGGCGCCGCGCTCATCGTGATGCACTCGCTTGGCACTCCCGGCAGCCTCCCCCACGATCACCGATATGACGATGTCGTGGCCGAGGTCAAGGCATCACTCGCCGCATCGGTTCGCATCGCCGAAGAAGCAGGCGTCGATCCGATCATCGTGGATGCAGGGTTTGGATTTGGGAAGTCAACCGAGGACAACCTCGCGATCATCCGCCACACAGATACATTTGCCGAACTCGGGCAGCCCGTGCTCGTGGGCATTTCCCGCAAAACTACCATCGGCCGCGTGCTGGGCTCGGAGGAGAACCCGCGGCCTGTTCAGGATCGACTCTACGGCACCCTCGGCGCGACAGCCGTCGCTGTTTTACAGGGCGCGTCGATCGTCCGCACACACGACGTACGCGAAACGTCCGATTTTCTCGCTGTATTGAAGGCAGTGGCTCATGAACGGA
>CAZRTY010000478.1:0-1574 GCA_964603055.1 uncultured Rhodothermales bacterium
GAGCTCGAGCGAGAGAGCGACTCCCTCCGGACGTCCCTGACGCGGCTCGAGCGCGACCTCGACGAGATGCGCGAGCGGTACCAGGCGCGGGTGAGGCATGCGTACAAGTTCGGACGGATGCATGACCTTGCGCTCATCATGTCGGCCGAGTCGATCAACCAGATGCTCGTCCGGGCGCGGTACCTGGCGCGGTTCTCCAACGACCGCCGTGCACGGCTTGCCATTGCTCGAGAGACGATGGCCGAGATCAACGCACGTCGCGAAGATCTGCAAGCCAACGTTGACCGCAACGCTGAGCTTCTCCGCGGGACGGAAGCCGAGCAGCGTGAGCTCGCCCGCCTCCAGCGAAGCCGCCAGCAGGTCGTGCAGGAGCTGCGCGCGCAACGAGGCAACATCGAGGCCGAGATCCAGCGGAAGCGTACGGCAGCGCGTGAGTTGGAGTCGCGCATCCAGCAGCTCATCGCGGCCGAATCGCGGGCGGTGGAAGCTCCGACCGCCGAGCCGTTCGATGCCGAGGCCTACGCCGCGCTCACCGGCTCCTTCACCGACAACCGGGGGCGTCTCCCCTGGCCTTCGCGCGGCGTCGTCCGCGAGCCGTTCGGCGACATCGTCAACCCCGTCTACGGCACGTCGACGCCCAACCCGGGCATCCTGATCGACACGCAGCCGCAAGCCGAGGTGCGGTCGGTGTTCGACGGCCGTGTGGTGGATGTCGACGTCATGCCGGACTTCGGGACGATCATCGTCATCCAGCATGGCGAGTACCGGACCGTGTACAGCAATTTCTCGGCGCTGTATGTGAACGCCGGTGATTTCGTGACCGCCGGACAGATGATCGGCCGCGCGGGTACAGACAACGAGCCGCGAGGCCGCTCGCTCTTCTTCGCCATCTTCCAGAACGGCCAGGCGATCGATCCGCAGCCGTGGCTCTCGCGGCTGTAGCGCGCCGCGCGGCGTCTACTGGCGGATTCCTGCGGTGAGGTGTAGCTTGCACCCATGGCAAAGAAGCAACTCATCACCGAAGCGCACGTGACGCAGGCCCGGGTGGCGGGCCGCAAGCTCCTCGAGCACGCTCCCGACGCCATCGTGACGCCCCTTGCACGGGATGCCGCACGCGAGCAAGGCGTCGAGCTCGTGCCGAAGATGCCGGCGCAGATTACGCCGGAAAGCGCGCGTATTGGATCTACGGCCCCGCCGAGGTCGATCGCGGTTGGCTCGGATCATGGCGGATTCGAGTTCAAGCAAGAGCTCACGCGCCGCCTGCAGGCCTCAGGGTGGGGGGTTGTGGATGTGGGCACGGACTCCACGCGCTCGGTTGATTACCCGGAATTCGCGTACGCCGTGGCGCGCGAGGTCGTCGACGAACGATGCCGGCTCGGACTGATGATCGACGGCGTCGGCGTTGGCTCGGCGATGGCGTGCAACAAAGTCCCGGGCATCCGGGCGGCGTGCGCGGCGTCCGAGTTTGCCGCGTGGAACGCCCGGGCGCACAACGACGCCAACATCCTGACGCTTGGAAGCCGCGTGCTGGGCATCGAAGTGGCGTGGCGGATCGTGCAGACCTTCCTCGAGAC
>CAZRTY010000479.1:0-1572 GCA_964603055.1 uncultured Rhodothermales bacterium
TGGCCGCATGCGCCGCCTGGTCGGAGCTTGGCGTCATCCCCAAAGAAGATGTCGACCGTCTGTATGAGCGGGCGTCGTTCGACCTTGCGCGGATCCACGAGATTGAAGAGGAGACGCGGCACGACGTGGTCGCGTTCACCCGAGCGGTCAGCGAAACGCTCGGCGAGGAGCGCAAATGGGTTCACTACGGCCTGACATCGTCGGACGTGGTGGATACGGCGTGGATGCTTCGCTTGAAGAAGGCAAACGAGCACCTCGATGAAGCGCTGACGCGGCTGACTGAGGCGTTGGCCGTGCGTGCGCGCGAGCACAAGCGGACGGTGATGATGGGCCGCACGCATGGCGTCCATGCTGAGCCGACGACGCTGGGGCTGAAATTCGCGTTGTACTTCGCCGAGATGCTGCGCCACCGAGAGCGGTTCGATGCAGCGGTGGAGGATGTACGCGTTGGCAAGATCAGTGGCTCGGTTGGTACGTTTGCCCATACGCCGCCGGATGTGGAACGGATTGCCTGCGAGAAGCTGGGTCTGCGTCCGGCTGAAGTCTCGACCCAGGTGCTGCAACGCGATCGTCATGCGCATTACCTCTCGGTGCTGGCACTCATCGGCGCCACGCTCGAGAAGGTCGCGGTGGAGATCCGCGGGCTTCAGAAAAGCGAGGTGAGGGAAGTTGAAGAGGCGTTCCGCAAAGGGCAGAAGGGCTCGTCATCGATGCCGCACAAGCGTAACCCGATTGGCTCGGAGAACATCACCGGATGTGCGCGTCTGCTGCGTGGATACATGGTCTCGGCGTATGAGAATGTGCCGCTCTGGCACGAGCGCGACATCTCGCACTCGGCCGTTGAGCGCGTGATCATCCCGGATGCCACCACGATCCTTCACTATGCGCTCCACCGCATGGCCGGCCTCATCGAGAACCTGGTGGTGTATCCGGAGAATATGCGCCGCAACATGGACCGCACGTACGGTCTCTACAATAGTCAGCGCGTCTTAACGATGCTGATCGACAAAGGGCTGAGTAGGGAGGATGCGTACGACATGGTTCAGCCACGGACGATGCAGTCGTGGGAGGAAGGGCGTTCGTTCCGAGAGCTTGTCGAAAGCGACCCTGCGATCACGGCGCATCTATCCGCCGATGAGATCGAGGCGGCGTTCGATGTGGATCACCACCTGAAGCACGTCGATACGATTTTCGAGCGTGTCGGCTTGTAAGAGGGCCGTATTTTTGTGCGTCCGAGCGGTGGGCGAAAGAGCTTTATGAGCGAAGCGGATGCTTGGACATCCCCGGCGAGCGGCAATGAACGTGGGCGAGGCCGAGCCCGGGATCCCCACACATAAACAACCGCATGGAGCCGGCAAACATGCACTGAACGCGAGCCGGCCGAACGGCAAAGCAGGTGTGCGCGCGATTTTGCGAAAACGGTAAGGTTCGTGCGCGTTCGTTGATTCCGATTGGGTACCTTGGTAGTTTGATTTTTCGAGCACGTAGCGGCGCCTGACCGCTCGTCGTAGCCGTTAGTGAATCTCTCGTAGCTTGCGATGTTATCAGACTATCTGCCGCTTTTCCTGATGA
>CAZRTY010000480.1:0-1569 GCA_964603055.1 uncultured Rhodothermales bacterium
GTGCAACTGGCTCGGGTAAGTCGGTCGGGTTGAACACCATCATCACGGGTCTCCTTTATGCGTGCCATCCCGCGAACCTGAAGTTCGTGATGATCGACCCGAAGAAGATCGAGTTGCAGCAATACGGCTCGATCATGAACCACTTCGTGGCGATGCCGGAAGGGTCGGAAGAGCCCATCATCACCGACTTCAACATGGCGCTCGGCGTGCTGAAATCGTGTGAGAAGGAGATGGAGCGACGCTACGATCTGCTGGCTGCGGCGGGTGTGCGCGGCATCAAGGATTACAACCGGAAGCTGCAGGACGGCGAAGTCATGGGCGAGGATCATGAGCACCTCCCCTACATCGTCGTCATCGTCGACGAGCTGGCCGACCTCATGATGACGGCCGGCAAAGACATCGAAGGCCCGATCGCACGGCTCGCGCAAATGGCTCGCGCCGTCGGCATCCACCTGATCCTGGCCACGCAGCGGCCGTCAGTCGACGTCATCACCGGGCTCATCAAAGCCAACTTCCCCGCGCGCATCGCTTACCAGGTCGCCTCTAAAATCGACTCGCGGACGATTCTCGACCAGAACGGCGCCGAAGGACTCGTCGGGAACGGCGACATGCTGTTCATGCTCGGCAGCCGGATGGTTCGACTGCAGGGTCCGTATGTGTCGGATGATGAACTGGAGCGCATTACCACGTGGATTGGTGGCCAGCGCGGCCCGGGATCGTTCGTCCTGCCGCCCGTCGAGATCGAAGGAGAGGACGGCGTCGACGAGCTTCTGGGCGTGGAAGATGCCGACGACCTCTTCGAAGAAGCCGCGCGCATCATCGTGCGGAGCCAGCAAGGATCGGTGTCATTGCTACAGCGAAAGCTTTCGGTGGGCTATACGCGCGCCGCGCGCATCGTAGACCAGCTCGAGGACGCCGGCATCGTCGGGCCGTTCGTCGGCTCGAAGGCACGCGAAGTCCTCGTTCAGGACGAACTCCATCTCGACCAGCTTCTTTCGGAGAGCAGCGAGGAGTAATCCGCTGCCTGAACCGTTACGTCGATTCGCGGACATTCTCGTTCACGGGATCGTACTCGTTTCCTTTCCGACATTTCTGCCCTTCTGATTACGTGAGTAGCAACCAACCTCCCCTGCTCGGAATCCTCGGTGCCGGACAACTCGGCCGCATGATGGCCCTTGCCGCCATCCCCATGGGCATCCGCGTGCGCTTTCTCTCGCCTGGTCCGGCCGGACCCATGGAAGGCCTCGGCGAGAACTTTATCGGCGACTGGAACGACCCGAACGTGCTTTCGAACTTCGTCGACGGCTGTGATGCCGTCACCGTCGAGAGCGAGTGGGCACCGGCGGAGCTCGCCGCGGACGTCGTTGCTGCAGGCGTGGGCGTCTGGCCGTCTCCGCAAACGCTGCTCACCATCCGCCACAAAGGCCGCCAGAACGACGCACTGCGCGAGGCCGGCCTGCCGCTTCCCGAGTACGCGCGATGCGAGACGAAGGAAGAGGCCGCAGCGGCCATCAAGCGATTCGGGTTGCCCGTCGTCGCCAAGAAGTACGAGGGATCGTACGATGGCTA
>CAZRTY010000481.1:0-1565 GCA_964603055.1 uncultured Rhodothermales bacterium
GCGCGGTAAAACCCGGTCCAGTGAAAGTAATCGTGCGCGGCGTGGAGCTCGCACGCGACGGTAGCCATTGCAGCGATCCAGTCGTCTTCTCCTTCAAGAAGCACTTCGATGCGCCGGCGTACATCAGCGTACCGGCGGGCACGGCTCTGGTCGCCGGCGGTGTGGTTCTCTGTAAGCATTAGCGGGCAGCGGGCGAAAGCAATCGAGTGGAAGTCGGCGGACCGAGGTCGGCGGCAACGGCGCGAGCCACCTGACGACCTGACGCCATCGCTCCGTTCAATGACGGCATGTGGCGGTGGTCTCCGCACACGTACAGCCGCTCACGAACTCTCGGCGATCCCGCTGGAACGACCACGTTCGATGTTCGATCCGGTATTGCATAGGGGAGGTAGTAGCTTCGCAGGTGCCGCCACGACTCTGCCGCTGCTCCAAACCATCCAATCAGCTGCCGTCTGATATCACGATCTGAGGTGGTGCCGTACTGAGGGTCGAATGGTACGACAGCTATCAACGCCCGCTCGTCGGGTGAGTACGTCGGCGCGATGTTGGTCTGGACACTCAGCGACATAATGGGCCCGCGGCCGCTTCCGTTCACGACGAGATATGGCTCGGTGAAAGGCGCACGCGGTGCAACGTAGTAAATGCACGCCGCAGCTACGCCCTTGGCGTCGACCGGCCGCTCAGCCAACCGCGATGCCTCCGCGGCCGTGGTGGCAATGATGACCGCGCGAGCCTGGTGTATCGTACCGTCGCCCAGCATCACGCGATTGATTTCGATCTTCTCTACGGTCGTATTCAGCAGAATGCGATCCCGCGGGATGGATGACGCGATCTGCCGCGGCACAGCCTGGATCCCCTCTGCCGGGAGAGCCGCCCGCCCCAATGCGAGGCTCCGCATCAGAATCTCAAAGATACGCGCACTGGTGTTCAACTCAGGGTCGAAGGTATAGCTACCTACCAGCGGCCGAAAATACTGCTGAATCATCTCGTCGGAGAATCGCCAGCGGGATTGCAACGCCTGCCACGTGGGTATCTCGGGACGGGCCAGTATTTCCTCCGGACGGCTGCGGGTGAGCATTGTCCGCATCCATGTCAGACGCAAGCGGTCCGCGGTGGTGCCGATCGGGCTGCGGAAGGATCTTAACGCCTCTCGAGGATGACGCACCGGATCGGCGAGTGTATGGAGCACGCCATCGTAGTAAACCCGGGCACCATCCATCACATGCCCGACGCGGAGGGCATGGTAGTCGAGCTCCGAACGCGTCTCTGGATACGTGGTCAGCAGGGTGTGGAGACCACGGTCCAGCAAGAACCCGTTGACGACATCAGTGCGAGCGCGGCCGCCTACGTCGTCAGACGCTTCAATCAGCAGCACATCATAGCCCGCACGGTACAAATGCGACGCACAGGTGAGCCCGGCGACACCGGCACCGATGATGATTGCGTCACGCCTCGACATGTGATGAGAAATCAGAGGTCACTAGAATAAATACAGGTTGGATGAGCACGAATCGTTGAGCCACAGGCGATGCAACTGGTTTGATGTTCGCGCTTCCTTCAGCCTT
>CAZRTY010000482.1:0-1564 GCA_964603055.1 uncultured Rhodothermales bacterium
CTCGTCCTCGCCCTCGCTTTTCTCGCACCGGATGCGACACACGAGCAAGTCGAGAAGGAAATCCTCGATGAGTTACAGCAGATCGCCGAGGATGGCGTGCGGGATGACGAAGTAGAGCGGGCCAAACGCCAGCTCCGGGCGCAGACCGCCTTTGGACGCGACGGAGCGTTCGCCATAGCCGCGCAACTGAACGAAATGATCGCGGTGGGTAACTGGCGTCTCTACACGGAATTCCTCGATCGTATCGAGCGCGTCACGGCTGAGGATGTAAAGCGCGTGGCCGGCCAGTATCTTCGCGCACGTACACGAACGGTCGGTTGGTACGTGCCGACCTCCTCCTGATCTGACTTGATCGCACTCGAGACGTGGCCCACTCGGCGTCAGATGTAGAGAGCAAAGCTGATTCATCAGCGGATCTTCTCCGGCTCTACCGCGCGCTGTATCTGCCGCGTGCGGCCGAGGAGAAGATGCTCAGGCTCATTCGGCAAGGGCGGATTTCCAAGTGGTTCAGCGGCTACGGCCAAGAAGCCATCGCCGTGGGCTGCGCCTGGGCACTGCGCGATGACGACTACGTGCTGCCGATGCATCGCAATCTCGGCGTCTTTACCACGCGTGGCGTCGACCTGCGGCGGCTGTTCTGCCAGGTGATGGGTCGCGATGGTGGCTTCACCAACGGCCGCGACCGCACGTTCCACTTTGGCCTTCCCGAGCAGCGCATCGTCGGGATGATCTCGCAACTCGCGGCCATGCTTCCTGTTGCGTGCGGACTGGGCCTCGCCTCGCAATTGCGCGGCGACGATTATGCAGCGCTGGCTTTTGTGGGGGAAGGATCTACACGCGAGGGCGATTTTCACGAAGCGCTCAACCTGGCGTCGGTGTGGAAGCTGCCGGTTGTGTTTGTTGTTGAGAACAACGGATATGGCCTGTCAACTCCCACGCGTGACGCCCTGCCCATCGATGATATTGCCGATGCAGCCGCGGGATACGGGATGCCTGGTATTGTGGTCGATGGGAACGACGTGCTTGCCGTCGTCAAGACAGTGAGTAAGGCGCTCGAGCACGCGCGGAAGGGCGCAGGGCCGACGCTCATCGAGGCCAAGACGTTTCGCGTCCGCGGGCATGAGGAGGCGTCAGGTACGTGGTACGTGCCGGACGAATTGATTGAGGAGTGGAAGGCCAGGGATCCTATCGCCCGGTTCGAGCAGAATCTTGTTGAGAATGGCATCGCGGCCGAGACAGAGCTGCAGTCGATCCGCGAAGAATGCGCCGCCGAGATCGAGGCCGTCGTCGACTATGCGCTCAGCCGACCCGAGCCAACAAGCAACGCCTCGGCCGAACTCGGCGACGTGTTCGCGCCGGCGGCTCCGGTCACAGTAGCCTCGTCCGGGCGAAAGCGCTTCATCCGCTTCATCGACGCGATCGCCGAGGCCATGCATCAAGCGCTCGAATCAGACGAGCGCGTGCTCATCATGGGGCAGGACATCGCCGATTACGGAGGCGTCTTCAAGGCAACCGAAGGCCTGGCCGAAAAATTTGGGAAGGAGCGCATCCGCAACACGCCGAT
>CAZRTY010000483.1:0-1554 GCA_964603055.1 uncultured Rhodothermales bacterium
TGAAGGCTAAATCTGTCCAGAAGAAACTCAAGGATAAAGCTTTCGCCGCTGCGGTAAGTCGGGAAGATATCAGGACGGGTGCCGAGCAACTCGGGGTTGAACTGCCCGAGCACATCGCGAACGTGATCACAGCCTTGCAGGCGGAAGCCGCGCGCCTGGGCTTTGCGGCGACGGAGTGATCGATGGCCGATTCCACCACGCGCAGTACATCCGAGCCGGCACGAACCATCCCCGAAGCCAAAGAGCGCACCTATGCCCGAGGGCGAGAACTTGGGCGGCTTGTCTCCCGCTACGTGCGGAAGCACCTGCCGAAGCGCTCCGCGCCTAAGCCGGCGAGTTCTGAACCTCCTCGCCTTGCCGGCAACTACGCGCGGTTGCTCCCTCTCTTGCGGCTCATTCCGACCGCGCTGCTCATTCTCTTCGGGGTTTCATTTTTTTGGGATTTCCCCGGCGTCACGTTCAACGCCTTGGGGCAAGATCTCGCGCTGGATGGATTATTACGGACGCTATCCGTTGCCGGATTGATTGGCTTCCTGACGAACTGGCTGGCCATCACCATGCTCTTCCATCCTCGACGCAAGCATCCGGTGTTTGGTCAAGGTCTGATTCCGGCCCAGCGCGAGCGGGTCATTTTTCGGCTCGCAACGGCAATTTCAGAGGAGCTCATCAACGAACGAATCATCAAGGCGAAGATCGAGGAGAGCCAGGTCATTCCTCGATACCGCGAGATATCGCTCAACGTAACACGAGGTGTTCTCGAAGATGCCGAGTTCCGGCGCGAGCTTAAATCCCTCACGGCAGAGTATCTCCACGATGTGCTCAGTACTGCCGAAATGCGGGATGGAATCGCTCGCTTCGTGGTGGACAAACTTGAGTCTCAGGCCGGCCGAGGCGTCTACGGAGTCGCATTGCGGTTATATCGTTTCGTCAACGAACCCGACTTTCAGCGCCGCATCGAGGCCGCCGTGAACGAATTGCCGTCGGCCATCGACCCCGCGCTCGACAATCTCGACCACCTGCTTGACCGCATACCCGCGCACATCGAAGCTCGGTCGGCGGATATCGAGGAATGGGCTACGCGTGTCGTGCTGGGCTTCGTCGAGCGGCTCGACATTTACTCGATGATTGTCGAGAACATGGAGCAATATGACGACCTCCAACTCGAACGTCTGCTGAAATCGACTTCCAATGAACAGCTCAACTATATCAAGTATCTGGGTGGCGTGCTTGGTTTTCTGGGTGGACTCGTTATCTGGCAGCCCCTACTCGCCTTGACGGGGTTTGCACTGACACTCGGGATGCTCTATGCGCTAGACGTCGCCCTGATGAAACACGCCGGCACGAGGAGAACTGACAGCGAATAGGAAAACGAAGCGCCATCTGCGCGAATAGATATGTTCCATTTGGATATCGGATATCCGCACATCTTGTATTAACCTCCACTCATGGAATGTGTGAAGACATGAAGGAGACAGTCCGTGGCGCAGTTAAAGAAGGTCGCATTTATTGGCGCGTCTTCTTCCCTTCGCGAGAAAGTCGAAGAGATATTGGAGG
>CAZRTY010000484.1:0-1551 GCA_964603055.1 uncultured Rhodothermales bacterium
ATGAAGCCGTCGGTTCGAGGGTTGGCACCCGGCGTGTAAGTCGAGTTGTCCTGCGTCCATGCCCGCGGATTAACCCGTACCGGGGAGTTGTGGATGGGAGTTTCGGGTACGGCGGTCTGCACGTACCGCTGGCTTTGATCGATGTGGAAGTAGGAGTTGACGGCTTCGAAATGCTCGTGCCCGCGCGTAAAGTCGAAGCCTTGCGCATCAGCGAGCGCCGGCGGGATGTACTGGAAATCGCTCGAGGAGGCGCCGACGATGTCCACATACGGCCCGGAGAGGCGGTAGAATCCGTCGCTCCAGTACGAAATACCACGCAGCCGTGCCTCGACGCGTTCGGCGTTGAGTTCGGGAATGTCGGCGTCGTCGGCATCGACGTATGGCGGACCGTACTCGACGCCTGCCGACGTGAGCGGGTCGGGATCGAAGACGAAGCCGCGGCCATCGACGGAGGCAACCCACTGAGCGTCGCTCGCCAATTCCATTGCAGAATGGTTCGATGTTCGAGGCCAGTCATCAACTGCATCGATAACCGCATCGATTTGCTCGGTCGACTCGTGCGCATGCGTTCGCTGGTCGATCCACGAAAGCACGTCTCCCGTTGCGGCGTCAATCAGAAGGGACCATTCGGCCGGGCCTTCGGAAGCGCGCGCCACGAGATGCCACGCGCGCCGCGGCGGATCACTGGCGTAGATCACTTCCTCGGGTTCGCCGAGCAGTAGGATGGCCTGCCCGGCCTGATTCGCAGCGATCTGCGCGGCGTCCTCAGTGTCAATCGTCGCAGCCGGAAGCTCGGAGGCTGTAATGTGCGGATGGAAGCCGTTGAGCACCATCGTGGGCTCGCCGTCGGCGCCGATGTTGATGCGCACATACGCGCCGAAGACCGGCGTGCCGCCGAGCACTTGCCGGAAAGTCAGGTGGCGGCTGTGTGGCAGGTTGAGGTCTTCATCGACAACAAGCTGGGTCGTGGGGTCTGCGATCCCCAGTTCATCGCCGAGCGAGCGGAGGAAGCTGAACGGGTCGTCCGCACGCTGTGCAGCCCCTCGGTCGTCGGCGTCGATGCGGTAGCGCGCACGAACCACGCCCGACTCGACATCGACACGTCCATCATGCATGCGGCGCGTCCGCGGTGTGATGACGGTGTCGACCGTCGCAACACGCTGCCGAAGGCGCTCGCCCGTAGCGCGGCGCACCTCCGGCTCGATCAACCGGTGCTGCGCGAGCGAGCGGCTCGGCGTGAGCGCGACGAACGACAGCGCGATAAGCAGTCCGGCGAGGCCATAGATCGACGCGCGGCGCATTTCAAACGAGGGCGGAGGCTGTTGGATCGAGGGGGTCGAAAGTCGAAGCAGGTCGGGGGGAATCTACGCCTCCACTCCATCCGCTCACATGAAACCGGTTCGGCCGGCGTTAAAGTCCGGGATACCCCAGCTTCTCGGCGAGCCGAGCCACGTCGTTCTGCTGCTCGGGCGTGAGGTCGCGCGGGACGTGCACGACGATCTCCACAATAAGGTCTCCCGTGGCGGTGTCGGTCTGGACGCCCTGGTCGCG
>CAZRTY010000485.1:0-1551 GCA_964603055.1 uncultured Rhodothermales bacterium
AGCGCTCGCGTTACCGCGATGCGCAGCGTCTCCAGTGTGTTGTTCTCGAATACTTCGTCGCGGACGCTGCCGGCTGTTGTGGCGCCGGCGTGGCCCACGATGCCGAGCGCGTAGCGGACTTCCTGCAGTGCCTGCTGGACTTCAGCATTGGTATAGCTCTCGGACGGCGTCCCGATGCGGGGCATCACGAAAAGGGCGAGGCCCGCGATGAGCAAGAAGACACCGAGTGCCGGCACGAGCCGCCGATGCAGGTGCCCGAGTCCGCGATCCCC
Organism: uncultured Rhodothermales bacterium; assembly: GCA_964603055.1. GTDB lineage: Bacteria > Bacteroidota > Rhodothermia > Rhodothermales > CAZKDQ01 > CAZRTY01. The sequence goes on from CAZRTY010000485.1 coordinate 273, forward strand.
GGACATACGGTCCACAGGCCCACGATCTGACGCGCGGTGTGCGGCAACGGTCTTCAGAATTGCGTCTTCGACATCAGGTGGACATTCATAGGATGGGATGCCCGCTAGTGACTCTTTGACAATTCTCGCACGTGCCAGCTTCAGCCTGATGCCGGCGTCGGACGCGGCCTCCGTCTCCAGCGCCTCTGCTTCCTTTGCAGAGAGCTCGCCGTCGATATATCGATCGATTCTTGATTCCATTACGTCACCTCCAACTCCTTCTGGAACTCCGCGGGCAGCGACTCGCGCAGGCGCCGCCTCGCGCGGTGCAGGTAAACCTTGACCGATGTGATCGGCAGATTGGTCACCGCTCCGATCTCTTTGTACGACAACTGTTCGATATCCCGCAGAATGACCAGCGTGCGGAACGGCTCGTTCATCGCATCAACTTCATCCAACAACAATCGACGTAGCTGCAGCTCGTGCAGCGCGTCGTCCGGTAACGGATCGGCCGACTGATGCCCCTCGGCCTCGGCCTTGAGCCCATCTTCATGGCGAACTTCATAGCGGAGTCGAGAGGTTCGGCTCCGCAGTCGGTCGATACACAGATTGCGGCACACCTGATACAACCACGGCTGAACGTGCTCATCTGAGAGCTCTCGCCGGTTCTTCCACAGCCTCATGAAGGTGTCTTGCACGATTTCAGCCGCATCCTCCGATCGCCGCGTGTAATGCATCGCAAAAGCGTATATACGGTCCTTATGCCTGCCGAGCATCTGCTCGAGCCATCGCTCGCCCTCGGATCTGTATCGCGATCGAAGCACTGACGCCGGCATTTGAATTATGTGGGATTGACGCGGTCTAATGAAAAGACGGCCCAGGCAGTCGGAAGGTTACAGCTTCGCAGGCACGAGCACGCCAGACTTCACGCCGGTCGAAGCGTCTTGATTATCGCCTTAGTCCAAGTGCCAGTTTTTATTTATGATGGGAGGAACGGTAATTGCAACGGATACAGAGTGGAGGCGGAGGAAGCATACAGGCGACATCGGCAGCTTCTTTTTCCGATTGATGCAACAAAAAGCCGTCTCGACGCAATAAATGGCAGCGGGCCACCCGCCCAACATTTTTAAGGAGTACGATTCACTATGCGCTTTCGCACGATTTACATCCTTCCGGCCATCATCATCGTGCTGGTGGGAACGCTTTTCGGAATGAAGCTCGAGGCGTCGCTGTCGGGTGAGAACACCTTCGACCAGCTTCGCAAGCTGAAAGACGCATACGTCATCATCAATCAGCAGTA
>CAZRTY010000486.1:0-1545 GCA_964603055.1 uncultured Rhodothermales bacterium
CGACCACGTGCGCCGCGACCGTCTTGAGGATGCGGCCTTCTTCGTGTGCATCGCGGAGGGTGACTTCGTGCAGGGCTACGTAGTACTGATCGCCGTCGGGGCCCGACTCGAACGGTACGCCGAAGAGCGTCTTGTTGTCGGAGCGCATCGGCGTGCCCGAAAGGGCGATGCTGGCCACGTGTGGGAACGCTTCGATGCGCGAAGCCCACGTGCCGTCGTCGGAAAGGTGGTGAACCTCATCGAAGACGAACATGCTGCGGCCCGACCGGCAATACTGCAGCAGTGCGCGGTGGCCGCCTCGGCCCGATGCGTACTGGTACGTGGTGATGATAATCTGCGTGTTGATGTTCTTGAGGAAGACGGCCTCGGAGTCGGCCACGCAGAACGAGAGCGGCGGCGCGCCGATGTTCTGGAAGAGCATGCCGAGCTCCTGCGGATCGGCGTACTGATCGCGCAGGTTGCCGCGCGGCACGAAGACGACGAGCTTGTCGGCCACGCCCATCGAGAGCGCTACGATGAAGGACGACAGCGCGGTGATGGTCTTGCCGTAGCCCGGGACGAAGACGCCGAGGTGGTACGTGTCTCCGTGCTCGAAGGCGGATGCCAGCTTGCGGAGGAAGAGCTCCTGGCCGCGGCGGAATTGGAATCCGTTCTGGGGCCTGATCCCCGGGAGCGGCCCGGACCAGATTTCACTAAGAGAGGAGTCGTGGGCGGTGTCGGTCGACCGGCCGGCGGCGCTTTGCATACGGATGAACTACTGCGTCTTTCGGCTTCGGATCAGCATCACAAGAGGGGTGCTGAAGAACGCCAATCGGCGGCACAATTGCAGCGAGCGCAGCGTGAAATCGGGACGACCGGCGTTGGCGTTGCCGACCGGCCGAATGTGAATTCATGCGACCAGTTCGGCTCGAAGTGCTCGATGGTTCGTTACCGAGGCTGTCTTAATCACTGATTCTGGAGGATGTGCCGTCATGCGTATAATCTTTGTGCTGGTTCTCCTGGCGTCGTCAGCAAGTTGCGGTGGAATGGCAGGTGAGGACGTTCTATCTGATCCGGGGGTGTCCGTAGAGGCGGGTGCGGTAGTGAGTGCGCCGGATTACGGTGATGAGCAACTGCAGGAGATAAAGAGCCGGATTGAGCGCGTGGTGGGTCTACATGCGGATGAAGCAAGCCAGTGCCGGGCGATGCCTATCGGGGCGAAACCGTGTGGCGGGCCGTGGGCCTACTTCGTCTATTCGGCTTCTTCGACCGACGAGGATATGCTGAAAGAACTCGTCGCCGCATATGACGCCAGGCAGGCGATTCTAAACCGGCGCGACGGACACATTTCGACCTGCGACATGGTGATGCCGCCGACGGTTGCCCTGGACGACGGGATCTGCGTAGCCGGATCATCAAGCCATTCGATTGGTCGGCCGGAAGTGGAGTGATCGGTGGGAGGGGTGCGGTCGAGGCGTCGTGGGTGAGATGGGGACAGGATCTGTGGGCGGGAGGAGTTGGGGGAGTTTGGGCAGTATGGAAAGTGTGGTCGGTTTAGGGAAGGAA
>CAZRTY010000487.1:0-1542 GCA_964603055.1 uncultured Rhodothermales bacterium
ACCGAGCGGGTCTGTCCGGCGAGAAACATCGCCGCCTGTCCGGCCGAGTTGCCCCCGCCTACCACGATCACGTCCTCGCCGCGGCAGGTCATCAGCTCGATGTGGGTTGCCGCGTAATAGACGCCGACGCTGTCGAAACGCTCGCGTCCGGGGACGTCCAGCTTCCGGTAATTTGCGCCCGTCGCAATCAGCACCGCGCGTGCGCCTGCTCGCTCGGCGCCGTTGATCTCAACGAACTTTTTCGAGCCGTCGAGATGCAGCCGAATGACTTCCGCCGGAGATGAGACAAGGGCGCCGAACTTCTGGGCCTGGATGAGCGCGCGGCGCGTGAGCTCGGCTCCGGTGATCCCGGTGGGGAAGCCGAGGTAGTTCTCGATCCGCGTCGCCGTGCCTGCCTGTCCGCCGGGGGCGTGCCGCTCCAGTACGAGCGTACTGAGTCCTTCCGAGGCGGCGTAGACAGCGGCCGCCAGGCCGGCCGGTCCACTGCCGATAATCACCAGGTCGTACTCCTTGTCGTGAAGCGGCCGTCGCAGTCCGATTGTCGTGGCCACTTCCTGGAGAGATGGGCGCTTCATCATCGGGAGCGTGCCCGACGTCATCACCGGCAAGTCCTCGGCCTCCACGCCAAGGCTCTCGAGCAGATCCTTCACGCCGGGTTCGGTGTCGAGGTCGATCCAGTAGAACGGTACGTGGTTGCGGGTGAGGAACTCGCGCAACTCGAACGTCTCGCGCGAAGATGCCGACCCAATGAGGCGGATTCCTGCGCGGCCCTGTGCCATAAGGTCTTCGCGCCGGGCGATGAAGGCGTGGAGGATGACTTCGCCAAGGCCGGGTTGGCTGCCGATGATCCGCCGGATGTCTCGCGATGGAATGTGCAGTAGTTCGGTCTTGCCGCGTGCAAAAGCGCTCACGACGGGCAAACGCCGGCTCATGATATCGATGTCACCGGTGAACTCCCTCGCCTGGTGATACGCCAGCCGCCGCGGTTCATCACCCGACTGGTCGATGATCTCGACGGCGCCTTCGAGCACGATAAAGAAGCCGCCGCGCCGCTCACCCGCTTTGAAGACGGCCTCGCCGTCGGCAAGAGAGTGGCGGGTGGACAGCGGCTCGAGGTCCGCAATCTGCTCGTCCGTCAGACGAGGATTGGCGATGTCTCGCTGGTTTTCCACGAGTTGACTGTGCAGGCGGTGATTTTCGGGTGGTGACTCTTGCAGCGGCGATTGATACAGAGTCCGGTGGGCTTTGAGGACGCTGCCTCACACCTCCGGTCGATAGGGCCGTGTTCAAAACCGACTGAGCATCACCCTGACACACGGCGTGGACTCCTCGGCGGCATGCAGATCGCCTTTCAGTATATGCACGAAGCGCGATAAGTGACGCGTCACGGCAATAACATGTAACCACGACCCAACATGGTGCCGCAGTTACCTCTCGAACCCACGATTTCAGTGCTCGACGGCACAAAGCAAGCTTCATTTGTCGCATCGAGGCGTTCATGCGTCACGTCGATGCGTTCATGCGTCGCGCCGAGGGGTTCAT
>CAZRTY010000488.1:0-1533 GCA_964603055.1 uncultured Rhodothermales bacterium
TCGGCGAGGCTTGCGTCCTTCAGCCAGAAGATGTCGAGGCTGGTCTTGTCGCGCGCGACGATCTCGTCATAGCTGAACCGACGCCAGCGGCCGTCCGGGTTCGCCGATTCGTCCCACGTCTCTTCGCGCTCGTGCCGGTTAATCGGGTTATAGCAGTCGATGAACTCCGCGAGGTCCTCGAACCGCATTGGCTTCCGCTTGAGCGTGTGGTGCACATTGGTGCGGTAGTCGTAGTACCAGACCTCCTTCGTCCACGGATCGGGGCTGGCCTCGCGGTTATCGAAGAACAGCACATTCGCCTTTACACCGTTGGCGTAGAAGATGCCGGTCGGCAGGCGGAGGATCGTGTGAAGGTCGGTTGTGTCCAGCAGTCTCCGGCGAACAGTTTCACCGGCACCGCCCTCAAATAGCACGTTGTCCGGCACCACGACGGCCGCTCGTCCGGTGGTCTTGAGCATCGTGCGGATGTGCTGCACGAAGTTGAGTTGCTTGTTTGAGGTGGTGGCCCAGAAGTCTTGCCGGTTGTACGTGAGGTCATCTTTCTGCTGCTCACCGGCCTCATTCGTGAAACTCATCGAGCTGCGCTTCCCGAAGGGCGGATTGGCGAGCACGTAATCGACTCGTGTACCGCTGTCGGCTACGAGCGAATCATTCGGCGAAATCATGCTCTCGCCGTCGATCTCACCGATGCCGTGCAGGAAGAGGTTCATCAGACACAAGCGGCGCGTGTTCGCCACGATCTCATTGCCCGTAAACGTCTCGCGCTTGAGAAATTCCTTCTGGCGTTTATCCAGGGAGTAGTTCTCGGGATCGGCGATGAAGTCGTACGCGGCGAGGAAGAACCCACCGGTGCCACATGCGGGATCGGCTATTGTGAGACCCGGCTCTGGCCGCACGCACTCCACCATCGCACGAATGAGTGCGCGTGGCGTGAAGTACTGCCCCGCGCCCGACTTCGTGTCTTCGGCGTTCTTCTCGAGCAGTCCTTCGTAGATGTCGCCCTTGATGTCGGCGCCCATCGCAGTCCAACTGGTGTCGTCCACCATGTCGATGAGCCGGAACAGCTTGGCAGGGTCCTGGATCTTGTTCTGTGCCTTGGTAAAGATCTGGCCGAGCATCCCTTTCCGCGTGCCGAGCTCCCGCAGCAGGGTCACGTAGTGCACCTCGAGTTCGGCGCCGCGCTTCGACTTCAGGCTCTCCCAGTTGTACCCCGCCGGAATTCCCACGTCGCGGCTGTACGGCGGGCGAGCGTACTCATCCGCCATCTTGAGGAAGATCAGGTAGGTAAGCTGTTCCAGATAATCTCCATAGCCTACGCCGTCGTCGCGCAGCGTGGTGCAGAAACTCCAGACACGGGAGATGATTGGGGCGGTTGAGCTCATGTGGAATAAGGTTGATTCGTGCTTGATGGCTCGATTTTCAGCACGGCTCGCAGCCTGGCAAGAGAGGCTTCGCGGTCGGGCTTCGGCATTCTGTCGATGTTGTGAAGCTTCCATCGGACCGCGGGCAGTTCCATGACCCCGGCCAGTCCAA
>CAZRTY010000489.1:0-1533 GCA_964603055.1 uncultured Rhodothermales bacterium
GCAATCATCAGCTCCGTAAGCGCCCAGACCAGCGCGTCCAAACGGTTCGGCGAGTCATCACCCGGTGCCCAGCCGCACAGCTCCGTTTCAAGCTGCGGAAACGTGCCCACGTGACGGACGCAGCTGTCGACGTACTCCAGCTCGGCCGTGCCGTAAAGCGACGCGATTGGCTCCGCACGAAGCGCCTTACCACGGCTCGCCGTGACCTCCTTTATGTTCACCGAAGGGTCGACCGTCTCAAGCGTATAACGCGCCATGTCGCCGCCGTAATTGCGCTCCACGACCACGGCGTCCGCTTGCAGCTCGTGATATAGGTTTACAACCGCCGTCGCCCACGCGCGCGGCCCAAGCCCGCCGGCAACCGTTGCATCCTTCAGCACATAGGCCGTAGATCCCCGCAGCCCAGCCGCAACAATGCCGACCTCGCCCTTACCACCCGACGGGTCGACGCCGATCACAATGCGGGTCAGTAGCAGGTTGCCATCGTCGTCACGCGGCGGCTCAGCCACGCGGCTGTTAACGAGCATACGACGGTTCCAAAGCGCTCCCGGCTTCTCGTGAACCTCGTGCTGACACTCAACCAGAAACGCGCTGAGGCCGATCCGGTCGATAAGCTCCTGGCACGCCTCCAAAGGCTGACCACCCGGCCATGAAGGGCGGCCGCCCCGTATCACATCCCGCCACCGCTTCGTTACCTCATCCCGGACGCGCTCCGTCTCCAGATCATGCACCGACGGCACCGGGCCCGATAGAATGCGGCTACCCAGCATGTCAGCCCGCCCGTCGACCAGACGAGCAACCACACCGTCCGCATGAATGAGGTTCTGCGTGACGATGATCGCAGCATCAGGCGAGCCCGCCGGCAGGATCGAACGCGTGATGATGTTCAGCTTCTTCCTCGATATGCGCTCGGTGTCATGCTCACCATCGACGTCATCCAGGACAATAACATCGGGGCGGTAAGCGTCGATCTTCGCACCGCGTGCGGCCGTGTCAAGCCCGAAGCCCTCCACCGTGAAACCTCCCGCAGTCTGAAGCCGGTTCCGACGCCAACCCCGAGCATAACCATGCTTGCTAACCTCGCGATCGCCGTGCTCCGGATATGCACGCTCCACAGCGTCAGACTCCAGCAGCGATCCAATATTCGAGACGTGACGATCCGCCTGATTCTGCGTCTCAGACACAAACAGCGCGTAACGCCTCCCGCCCTGCAAACCCATCATGGCCACCGCGATCTCGGCAAGGGTACTCTTAGCACCACCACGCGGCCATACAGCGACGAACGGGCAAGGTGCCACGCCAGACTCGACAGCGCCGGCCCATCGCAGCATCTCAAGATGATGAGGCGCGAAGTCGGCCGATGCCCAGCGAGGAAACATCTCCTTTGCCCACTGCGAGCCGTCGCCACCAGCCAGCGCGTCACGGCGCTTCAACGTCTCAATGCGGCGGTGCAACGTCTCGATGCGGCGGGCAACTGTCATGCCGGCACCTCGCCAGGCTTCCATATTTCGCCTGTGCCGCACTCGGGCGCTA
>CAZRTY010000490.1:0-1531 GCA_964603055.1 uncultured Rhodothermales bacterium
CCGGCGCGGATCTGCATATCGAGATATTCGATCGAGACATCCGCCAGTCGGTCGAGCAGGCCGACGAGTTCATCCGGATGGCGATACAGCCACGAGCGGGCACGGCTGAAGGATTTACTGCCTGAGCCCTCGATCATGTACGCTGCGAGCGTCCATGGAGCGCCGCAGAAGCCGATCAACGGCACGCGGCCGGTAAGACGGTCAACGGTCAGCCGGATGGCATCGGCCACATATCCGAGCGACGACTCGACATCCGGCTCGACCAAGCGTGCGAGGTCGTCCGGCGATTCAAGTGGATCGGTGAACACCGGCCCCTTCCCCTTCACCATTTGAACGTCCATGCCAAGCGCTTGCGGCACGACGAGGATGTCAGAGAAAATAATCGCGGCATCGAGCGGAAAGCGCTCGATGGGCTGGAGCGTGACCTCGGCCGCGAGCTCCGGCGTGCGGCAGACGGTGAAGAACTCATCCTCCGATCGAAGGGCACGGTACTCGGGCAGATAGCGGCCCGCTTGACGCATCATCCAGACAGGCGTGCGAGGGACGGCTTCACTCCGGGCGGCCCGGAGAATCAAATCGTTCTGGAGCGTCATGGCGGGAAGTAATGGGATGCAGTGCGGCCGGGCTTATCTGATCGACACGACTCTGGCCGCTATGGCGCGGATCCCGCGCCGATGGTGATTCCGCCGATATTTGACGCTCACTCGATGACGGGCGTGAGTTCTGCCTGACCGTACAGGTGCTCGCGGAGGAAATGAGTCGTCAATCCCCAGGATGCCTGCGCGGCGTCATCGTCGTAGTTCAGTCCGGACGGATTCGCGAAAGCATGCCCCGCACGTTCGTAGACGTGTACCTCCGCGTCTTTATCCAACTCGCGCATCGTCGACTCGAATGCGCGGACGTCATCGAGCGGGATGCTCTCGTCCTGACCACCGAAAAATGCAAGCACCGGCGCTTCGATACGGTCGAGATGCTCACGTTCCATATCCGACAGACGCCCGTAGTAGACGACGGCAGCATCAAGCTCATCCGACAATAATACCGCGCTGCGTAGGGCGATTGTCCCGCCAAAGCACCATCCCAAAACGGCGATTTCATCGGCGCCATGCTGCTCGGCCAGGTAATCGAACGCCGCTCGGATGTTGGCGTCGATCGCCGCGGGATTCTCTGAGACATGCGCCATCGCCGCCTGTGCGCTTTCCGGACTCGTTGTGACTTCGCCATCGTACAGGTCGACGGCGAGTACGCGGAAGCCCTCGCCCGCGAAACGCCGCGCCATCAGCCGGATGTTGTCGTTAAGGCCCCACCATTCGTGGATGAGGATCAGCGCCGGCAAACTATCATCTGCATCACGGCCCATCGCCGTCAGCACGCTGTCGGCATCGATCGGCTCAGAGAAATAGCCGACGAGCTCCACGTCCTCACCGACGCCGTACGTGACTTCCTCCGACATCACCGGAATGATTGGCTCCATCACGATCGCCGTTGCATCCGGACGATCATCGCGGTGCTGCTCGGCCATCTGCTCGTC
>CAZRTY010000491.1:0-1525 GCA_964603055.1 uncultured Rhodothermales bacterium
TCCGCAACTTCTCGCCTGACGAAGTAGTCTTCAACCGCAACACGTTCGTCAACGCAGCCGGCCAGGTTTTCCTCAGCTTCGGTTACCTGAAGCATTTTGTTGCAACGAACAACCTGTTCGTGAACAGCAACTTCCTGCCGTACTATCCGGGACTCGATAACTCGGAGATGTGGGCGTCAGGAACGACTCCCGAAGAGTATCAGCCCCACGGCCTCATCAACCTGGCTCCGCTACCGACGAACTCGGCCGGTGAGACCTACGTAAGCGCGATCAATGACTCGCTCTTCGCAGAAGCGGATCGCCGCGTCCTGGTCGACGGTAACGCTGTTTACTGGGATCCGAGGCTGTTGGACATTGCTGATGGCCTGAATGCGGAAGGCGTCGAGGGAGACGTTTGCGGTGGAGATGGCTGTATAGCAGAAGATCTTGGGGGGGGTGAATTCGCTCCTATCCCTGAGCATGACTGGTCATCACAGGCGATCCTTGCCAATGAGCGGACTGCTTCTATGTTCAATGACAAGGAACAGTGGCCGCTCTTTACCTGGGGCACGTGGTACGAGAATGGCGATCCTGGATTCGCTCAGATGCCGGACATGATGGACGGTCTTCTTCGTTGGGCCAACGCGTCGGTGTACGACACGCCGAGCATCTCACAGTTGCTGCCGAAGATGCGGTCCGAAGGCAACCAGGCCGGTCTCGATATCAGCGGCGAATACGACACGTGGAACTGGATCACGTACGACTGGCCGGTTATCGTCGACCTGTCCTACACCAACGGAGAGTACCTCTCGGGTGGCTACAACGAGACCCCGGTCGGTGACCTGAACTGGTTCCCGGCTCAGAAGGAGGCCTGGCTCGACAACCGTACGGCGGAGTACGCCGCGATCGAAGCTGCCCTGGCAAGTGGCAATCCGCTTATCGGGACGAGCGTAGAGGATATCGGTGGCAGACTGCCGGGTGCGCTTAACCTCCGTCAGAACTACCCGAACCCGTTTGTTGCTGGCGATGTCACCAACATTCGCTTCGAGGTTGCTCAGGCAGGTAACGTAAGCCTGACGGTTTACGATGCGCTCGGCCGCGCGGTCACCTCGCTGGTCAACGAGAGCCTGGCAGCAGGCAACTACTCGATCGAGTGGAACGGTACTGATGGAGCCGGACGCACGCTCAGCAGCGGTGTCTACTTCTACAGCCTCCGCACTGGCGATCAGGTAGAGTCCAAGCGCCTGGTTATCGTCCGGTAATCTGCGAGTGGAGTAAAGAAGTATTCCGGGGGCGCGCCGCATCGAACTGGCGTGCCCCCGGTTTTTTATATGTGATGGAGACAGACAAAGTATTAAAGGTCAGATTATGAGGCACTCTGTTTCAGGACGTCCCTGCCGACTCCGTTCGGCGGTCCGCTACGCGTTAGTCGCCGGAGTCCTTTTATGCTGCTGGGCATCTGCCGCACCGTCAGGTGCGACCCAGGCGCAGCCGACGCGCGTCGTTGCCACCGTCGGGGACGATGGTGAAGTCACCATTGAGGAGC
>CAZRTY010000492.1:0-1524 GCA_964603055.1 uncultured Rhodothermales bacterium
GGTGACGCTTCTTCCGTGCGAGATCCTTTGCCACGCACAGCGCGCCGAGGGTTACGCCCTGAAACAGCCGCACTCGCTCGCCGATAATGGTGGTCTCTCCGATCACGACGCCGGTGCCGTGGTCAATCGCGAACGCGCGACCGATTTGTGCACCCGGGTGGATGTCGATGCCGGTCAGGCTGTGCGCATACTCGGCCAGGAGCCGAGACACGATCGGCACATCGGCGCGGTACAAAACATGCGCCACGCGGTAAACGGCCACCGCCAAAAAGCCGGGATATGCGAGGATCACCTCGTCATCGCTAACCGCCGCCGGGTCGCCGGCGCTAATCGCCTGCGCATCGTCGAGCAGCATGTCGTGGATGTCCGGCAAGGCCGCCATCATTTCGGCGGCAACGGCCTCGGCGCGCTCGGGCACGAGCGGATGCAGCGCCCCGAGCAGGCAATTGCGCACGTCCTCGAGCTCATGATGGATGTCCTGCCCCGCCTCTGCAGCCGAGTCGGCAAAATGCGGAAACATGAGCGAGAGCACGCGCTGCGCAAAATCCTCGGCACGAGGTTTCAAATCGAACGGCAGGTGATAATCGCGCCGCGCATCATCAAGACGCTCGGCCCAGCGCCCGAGGTCGGGCTCGGCAGTCAGCAAATCGTTCGAGGTAGCCATGAACATCTTCCCAAAAAACGCAACCGGCTATAGGCCGGCATCCGTCAAAAGTTTCTGCGCGCGGCTTCAATCCTCACGTGCCCATCCCTTCTCCGCTCTCCCCTGCCGCCTGAACATCATCCATAAAGCTGCTGCCAGGAGAGCGTAACCCGTCACCTGGATCAGCAGGACGGCTTCCGGCGACATATCCAGCCTCATCCGTAGCACGTACGGCGCCGCGACCAGAATCACGCCGTGCGCAATCAGCAAGATTGCCACGGCGCGTTTCTTTGTGAGCGGGCGGCGAGATTCCATCATTTCCGGCGCTGTTCCCGCACCTGTTCGCTCCTCATCCATGGCGACAGTTTAATAGCATCGATAACGTTCGGATCATTCGGCCCCTCCAAGGTCCGGTACAAGTCGCCATTTCGCAACGCGTTTAGGATGTGGGGAGAACCGGGTTCGGCCTCGCCGCAGTTCACCGCGGTGCGCCGGGACGCCGATGGCCACCGGGTCGACCCACGGCTCTTGCGTCCCCCGCCGGACGCACAACCCGGTAGCATATAATCCGGCCGGCCCCTCAACCGCACACCTACTCAACCAATTGGTTGACATGTTCACGACCGATGCATACTTTTATTTATGGACGCTCAGTTCGATCAGCTCGACATCATTTTCCGCGCTGTCGCCGATCCTACTCGGCGCGCGATGATCCGACGCCTCACCTCGGGCGATCATTCCGTGACGGAGCTTGCCGAGCCGTTTGATATTTCGCTCGCGGCGGTATCCAAACATGTCAAGGTGCTTGAGTCGGCGGGTATCGTAATGCGCACCATGCGAGGCAGGAGGAACGTCTGCCGGCTCAATCCGGAGCCGCTGTC
>CAZRTY010000493.1:0-1523 GCA_964603055.1 uncultured Rhodothermales bacterium
GCGCGTGATTACAAGCGGGATTATCTCGGTGAGGGCGCATCACTCGTGATGGACGGCATCGAGGTGGGCTCGGTACGGACGTGGTCGACGGACAGCCGGGTGACGGATTCGGCCGCCGGGGCAACGGCGTACGCCGCAGGGGAGAAGACATACAACGGCGCGATCTCCGTAGACACCTTGCAACGGCCGCTGGGCACCATCTTGCAGGGCGCAAAGGCTCGCGGGATGGCAACAGGGGTCGTCTCAACCGCGCGGGTGACGCACGCCACGCCGGCGGCATTCACGGCGAATGTGCCCTCGCGCGACATGGAAAACGAGATCGCCCGCCAGCAGCTCGACCTCGGGCCCGACGTCATCATCGGCGGTGGGCGGCGCTTCTATGAGCCGGAGAATGACGGCGGCCGGCGGACCGACGGCGTCAATCTGCTCGATGTTGCTCGGGAGCGGGGCTACTCGGTGGCCAACGAGTGGGCGGAGCTGCGGAACGTGCAGTCGCTCCCGGTTCTGTCCCTTCTCAACTCGAGCCACCTGCCATTCGAAATTGATCGCGATGCCTCGCGTGAGGCGAGCCTTGCCGAGCTGACCGAGAAGACCCTTGAGCTTCTTGCCGCCGACGGCCGGCCCTTCTTCGTGATGATCGAGGCCGGACGAATCGACCACGGCTCACACGCTAACGACCCGCAGGCCACGCTGCACGAAACATTGGCCTACGATGCGGCGATCGAAGTCGCGCTGCGCTTCGCACGCGCCGACGGCAACACGCTTATCGTCGGCGTCTCCGACCACGAGACGGGTGGCATGACGCTCGGCCGCAACGTCGACGGCCGGTCGATCTATGGCTGGGAGCCCGAGGTCATCGCGCGCGTGCAGGCATCGCAGGAGCAGATTGTGCGGCGGATGCTGGACGGAGATACCCCGCCGGCCGTACTTCTGCAATCGCTCGCAGGGATCGACGATCTGACCGAAGCCGAAGCGGCGCTTCTCGAGGTCTCGGCAGGTTCGTCCGATCATCTCACCAGCGCCGTCAGCGGGATCATCTCGCGGCGGGCCCGCGTCGGCTGGACGACGAACGGGCACACGGCTGTCGACGTGAAGCTGCACGCGTTCGGACCCGGAAGCGACCGCTTTGTGGGCAATTACGAGAATGCATACGTCGGCCGGACGCTCGCCGACCTGCTGAACATCGACCTCGATGCCGTCACCAACCAGCTCCGGGCCGAGGCTGCCGTGGATTCCCGCTGAAGCACTTCACATCCGTTGCCGTCCGCCGTACCATAGGGCGGAAAGGTAATGTGTGATGTATGGCATGAGCGAATCCATCGAGCTTGACGACGCCACGTTCGTGGTCGTCGATACCGAGACCACGGGCGTCTCGGCCGACCGCGACCGGGTAATCGAGATCGCCGCCGTGAAAGTGCGCGGCGGCGAGATCATCGAGCGATTTACGCAGCTGATCGATCCGGAGCGCGCCGTGCCGCAGCGCATCACGCGCATCACCGGCATCACCACGGCGATGGTCTTCG
>CAZRTY010000494.1:0-1520 GCA_964603055.1 uncultured Rhodothermales bacterium
TCGATCGGCGTGGCCGCCGTCATGTATGCGCTCCCGCTGACGTCCGGCCGCGCGGCCGTCTCGTTCCAGGAGTCGACAGACCTCGTCCTCAAGGGCTCCGCCGGACTCGTCGGCGTCACCGTGCTCATCGTCTTCGCCTTCGCCCTCGGCCAGGTCTCGCGCGCGCTCGAGATGGGGCCGTACCTCGTCTCGCTCATCGGCGCCGGTGCACCGGTCTGGTGGCTGCCGTCGATCGTGTTCATCGTGGCCGGCGTCATCTCGTTTACACTCGGGTCGTCGTGGACGTGCTTCGCCATCATGATCCCGCTCGCCCTGCCTCTCGCCGAAGGACTCGCCATCGAACCCGCCCTGATGCTCGGCGCCGTCCTCTCAGGCGGCGTCTTCGGCGATCACGCCTCGCCGCTTTCAGACACGACCATCATCTCTTCGATGTCAGCCGCGTCCGATCATATCGACCACGTCAACACCCAGCTGCCTTACTCGCTGGTCGTTGCTGCCGTCGCACTCGTCGGCTTCACTGCGATGGGACTGCTGTTGTAGCGGGACTCCGGAACGCCGCCGCATACGCGCGGCTATAACTGTGCATACCGATAACGAGACGAAGCGCGCATGTTTAGCGATAAAATATTTCGTTCGTGGCCGTCCGTCTTACTGGCCGCCGCGATACTGAGCGCACTCTTCGGCGTCATCGTCTACATGTTCGAGCGCCTGTTGACGCCCGGCGGAGACATCTCCCGCGCCACGCCCGGCATCGTCGTTCTCGCGTTCGTCGGTTACATTCTGGTCGCACTCTTTATTCGGAGCAAAGAGCATCCCGATTGACCTGCATTTTCGGAATCCGTGTAGTACAATTATAATCACCGGAAGCGCTTCCAGCATACCTGATTATTCTGAATCGCCATGCTTGAGAACAAAACCACTGCCGATATCACGGCCGAAGATCATCGTTCGGCTTACGAGAAAACCGACGGCCGCGATGTAGATCCTCGCTGCATCCCGCAGAACCTCGTCGAGCCGCCGCCAATCGGAGATGAGATCCCGTATCCCGATTATCCGGATGACGACCACGACATCTGGTCAACGCTTTTCCAGCGGCAGATGGACATGCTTCCCGGCCGCGCCGGCGAGGCCTACCTGCAAGGCATCCGCATACTCGGGATGACGCCCGAGCGCATCCCCTCGCTTGCCGATATGAGCCGGCGCCTCGAGGTGTCTACCAACTGGTGCGTCGCCCGGATTCCCGGCCTGCTCCACGAGAAAGACTTCTTCGACCTCCTCGCCAACCGCGTCTTTCCGTCAACCGACTACATCCGCGGCCGCGACGAGCTCGACTACACACCCGCGCCCGACTGCTTTCACGACATGTTCGGCCACATGCCGATGCTCACGCAGCCCGAGTTCGCTGATTTCTACCAGCTCTTCGGCAAAGCCGCCCTCAACGCACGCGGCGCCGACCGCCCACGGCTCGAGCGCTTCCACTGGTTCACCGTCGAGTTCGGGCTCATCCGCCAGGACGACGG
>CAZRTY010000495.1:0-1517 GCA_964603055.1 uncultured Rhodothermales bacterium
GTATTACTTCACCGGCCCGACCTCCAGCGGTCCTCGGTCGATGCTGGCTATTGACGACATCAGCGTTTCGGCAGAGCTCGCCATCAGCACCGACGAAGCGCTGACGCCGATCGCCTTTAAGCTGTCGGAGCCATATCCGAACCCGACATCCGGCAACGTCAACGTGCACCTTACCGTGCCGGAAGCCGGAGATGCGCTCGTCGAAGTGTTTGACGTGCTTGGCCGCCGCGTGGCAATCATTGTGGATGACCAGCTTACGGCGGGACGCCATTCGTGGACGTGGAATCCGGATGTACTGTCTGCCGGCGTTTACATGCTGCGCGCCCGCTCGGGCGATAATGTGCAAGTGAAGCGATTCGTGTATGTGAAGTAAGTCGTACCGATTGGATCATGAATGCGACGGCAGTCGGGCAACTGAGCATCATGCTCGGCCCGGTTGCCGTCGTCTCTATTTATCCCGATTCTCCGGCCGCGATCATCTTCCACCCCCGCAACCGTCTTTTACGTACGTCTCAGCCTGTACCGATGAAAAAGCAAGCGTCGTTCGCCTGGTTTGAATACGAGGGGCGAGATCCTCTCTTTGATGAACACGTTCCGAGAGACGGCGAGTATCAGAACCCGGTCATCGCCGGTTTTTATCCGGACCCGACAATCGTGAGGGTGGGAGAAGACTATTATCTTGCGACGTCTACGTTCGCGTTCTTCCCCGGCGTGCCCATTTTCCACAGCCGCGATCTCGTCAACTGGCGGCAGATCGGGCACATCCTGGATCGCCCGTCACAACTTGACCTCGACGGGTTGGAGATCTCCGACGGGATATTTGCGCCGGCGCTGCGCTGCCACGACGGCACCTTCTACATGCTGACGACACTCGTCGGCAACGGGGGCAATTTCATTGTCAAAGCGACTGACCCCTCGGGTCCCTGGAGTGACCCCGTGTGGCTTCCGGAAGTCGTCGGAATCGATCCGTCGATCTTTTTTGATGACGACGGGAAGGCCTACGTCGTGAACAACGGCGACCCGGCGTATGAGCCGCTGTATGAGGGGCACAAGGCGATCTGGATTCAGGAGTTTGACCTCGCCGAGATGAAGACCATCGGCGAGCGCCGGGTGATCGTAGACGGCGGCGTGGACATCTCACAGGAGCCTATCTGGATCGAAGGGCCCCACATCCACAAGGTCGACGGCGTTTACTATCTAATTGCGGCGGAAGGTGGCACCGCCGAGGATCATTCCGAGGTCGTTTTTCGCAGCGATGAGGTTTGGGGACCCTACATCCCCTACGAACACAACCCGATCCTTACGCAGCGGCATCTGGATGCCAAGCGAAATTA
This sequence comes from uncultured Rhodothermales bacterium, assembly GCA_964603055.1. Classification (GTDB taxonomy): domain Bacteria; phylum Bacteroidota; class Rhodothermia; order Rhodothermales; family CAZKDQ01; genus CAZRTY01. The sequence continues at coordinate 1,335 of CAZRTY010000495.1, forward strand.
TCCCGTCACGTCGACGGGGCATGCGGACATTGTACAGACGCCAGAGGGGGTGTGGTGGATGGTGTTTCTGGGAACGCGCCCGTACGAAGGCGACCTTTATAATACCGGCCGTGAGACATTCATGATGCCGGTAGCGTGGCGGGATGGATGGCCGACCGTCGTCGGAGGGACGGATCCGCTACC
>CAZRTY010000496.1:0-1509 GCA_964603055.1 uncultured Rhodothermales bacterium
CAGACCGTTGAACAAGGTGCATCATCGGTACGATGCTGACATCTGCAGATGATCTTGACGACCGGGCGACAAAAAGGCTCTGAGGTGGGCGGTCGGTCTGTAGTTGTGGCTGATCGTCCGTATGAAGCGTCCGACAAGGGCCAAAAGCGCGGCAAGAAGGTTCGCTGCGGCCGCCAGGGCTTGCTTTGGTGTCCCGATCCCGCAGAGCTTCCTCATCAGGAGCGACAGGTTGGCACACGCCGCCTGGATGAGGTAGCGTTTGAGAATGTTCTCGTGGCCTCGGAGCGTCGTGCGTCTGGCCCCGCCGCAGTCGAGCACATGGTGGAAACTTCGCTCGACGAGTTCGCCGCGCTTTCGCTGAAGGGCCCGTCCGTAGTTCGCCTTCACGCTGCGACGCGCCGCTTGTACGGCCTTCCGGTGGCTCTTGCAGAGCCGGTCGAGGTTGCGCGGACCCGCCTGCCCTGGTATCACCGTCTTGATGCCCGCCTCCTGCAGCGCGGCAAGTTCTTCGGTCTTGTAGTACCCTTTGTCGGCCACCAGCACCTCGATGGTCGCCTCGTCCGGATCCTGCCCGACGGCGCGGTTCATGCGCTCCTCGGCTTCGATCACACGGTCGGCCAGTTCCGCCGTGTCGTGCTCGTCGCCTGGCCTCAGGTCCACGTCGACGATCGCACCGGTCTCGAGATCGACCGTGTGCTCGGGCTTATAGGTCATCCGTGTCTGGCCCTTCTTCGTGCGGCCGATCCTCGCATCCGGGTCGTGCGGATGCGTGAAGTCGTCGTTCGAGACCCGTTTCCGGCGACTCCCCCGCGCCGTCCGCTTCTTGTCATAGCGCGTGACGGCGGCTTCGTCCTCGGTGTCGATGCCGGCTTCAGCGGCCAGGTGCCTGACATAGTCGCGGTAGGCTTCGCCCGTCAACCGGTGGGTGAGCGTGCGCATCGAGGCGTTCGCTTCGATCACCGAGGCGTCCATGCCCAGCTTCTTGCCCTTGACGAGCTTGGCCTTCTTGAGCGCTGCGAGGATGAGGGCGAAGACCTCGCCGTAGACCTCCTCCGGGAGCCGCTGGCGGATCCGCGTCATCGACGAGTGATGCGGCGTCGCCTCCGTCAGCTCATACCGCAGAAAGTGCCGAACGGAGAGCGAGTCCGCGCACCGCGCCGCAATCGCGCGTTCGCTGGCGATGCCCTCAAAAAACCCGACCATCAACATCTTGAAGTACACCACCGGATCGATGCCCGGACGACCGGTGCCACTGTCCTGGTAGTATGGCCTGCAAAGCTCACGAATCGACTCGTGGAAGCCGGCCTGCTCGAGTTCGTGGTCAAGCCGGTCGTAGAACGCGTTGACAGGCGTCTGGACGAGATCCGAGGTCGGCAGCCAGAGGGTCTGCTGCGAGGCTTTCTTCTTCGAGCCGAACATGGGCGCACGAGGCAGGGGAACGGTGCAAACTGAACACCCGGAAAATACCGAACCTCAGACGGAGGTTATGCCACGATTTTCAACAGGCTG